>JABZLU010000230.1:0-2094 GCA_015256605.1 Solobacterium sp. | reverse complement strand
GTAAGAAATCATATTATCTGCTACAACCTTTACAAGTTTATACATGAAAGCACCATCGATGCCTAACTTAATACCATAACGTACTGCACGGCGTAATACACGACGTAATACATAGCCACGACCTTCGTTTGAGAACATTGCACCATCCGCAATCGCAAAAGTAACAGTACGAATATGGTCAGCGATTACACGATATGCCATCTTGTATTCTTTTTCGCTATATGAATGTTTTGCATATTTCTCTGTCGCATGAATAATTGGCAAGAATAAGTCAGTATCAAAGTTAGTTTCACCATCTTGAATCAAACAAACAAGACGTTCTAGACCCATACCCGTATCAATATTCTTCTGTGGTAATTCTTTATACTCATGACGATCAACTTCACCAGGACGACAATCATATTGTGAGAATACGATATTCCATACTTCAATATAACGATCATTCTCTAAATCATCAAAGAATAACTTTTCACCAATTCCTTCTGGATCATACTTTTCTCCACGGTCATAGTATAACTCTGTATCTGGTCCACCAGGTCCACGACCAATTTCCCAGAAGTTATCTTCTGTACGTCGAATGTGACTTGGTATCATACCTACCTTAACCCATTGGTTATAAGCTTCATCATCATCTGGATACACAGTTACATATAAACGCTTTGGATCAAATCCAATCCACTCTGGGGATGTTAAAAATTCCCAAGCCCAAGTAATCGCTTCTTTCTTAAAGTAATCACCGATTGAAAAATTACCCAACATTTCAAAGAATGTGTGGTGACGAGCTGTACGACCTACATTTTCAATATCGTTTGTACGAATTGATTTTTGAGCATTACAAATACGATTTGAAGCTGGCTTCTCTGAACCATCAAAATACTTCTTTAACGCTGACACACCAGCATTGATCCATAAAAGTGTTGGATCATTATGTGGAATAAGACTTGCGCCAGGTTCGATCATACAACCCTTAGACGCAAAGAAATCCAAGAACTTTTGTCTAACTTCATTTCCACTGAGTCGATATTGCTTTTCCATTGTTTTCCTCCTGAACAAATAAAAAACGTTCCTATATCCAGGAACGTTAACACGCGGTACCATCCTGATTCGCACAAAATGTGCGCACCTCAATTGCTCTGTAACGTAGAGATACGTTGCTGATTAAGCACTCTGTTAAAGGAAGCTTCAAAATCGCTTATGGAAGATTTTCACCAAACATCTTCTCTCTACTTCACAGCCAATATCTACTTACCCTTTGTCATTGATTTCTATGAAATTCTAACATTAAAACACTTTAAAATAAAGCGAATTTCATCGATTCGTCAGAAATCTATCATTTTAGGTATAACCCGATAAAAATCAAATCAATGACGATAGAAAGATGATATGGTACTCTTAATACGAGGTAATGCTATGACAACAATTTATGACTATCTTGATTGGCGTGGAGATCTTCCATTTACAAACGACCCCTTTAATGAAGTAGATAACACAATCCTAAGCCTTTTGGCTTATGTTCATTATGATGGTATCCCTAACATAGAAACTACATTTCAACCACTTCATAAAGTACGAGATGAATTTTATAAACTGCATACACATGAAGAAATTGCAGAAATAGAAACCTATAATGGCGTAAACGCGAGATTACTAGATAAGGTATGTGATACAGAGCGCTTCAAAGATATAAAGATTGGTTATTATATTAGTTATTCTGATAAAGACTTTGTGGTTCAGTTTTCTGCAGTAACTTTTAAACTGGATGATATGATCTATATCTCCTATCGAGGTACAGATAATACATTTATCGGTTGGAAGGAAGATTTCTATCTATCCTATACAACCGGAACCAATGGACAAAAAGCAGCAGTTGCATATATCAATCAATTATTTGATAAAGAAACTTTACCAATTCATGTTGGTGGACACTCCAAAGGTGGTAACCTTGCGATATATGCCGCATGTCATTGTAAGGAATCCATTCGCAATCATATTACAAAGGTTTGGTCGAATGACGGACCAGGTTTCCAAGGTGAAATGTTACAGTCCCCTGCTTATCAAGCAATTCAAGATAAAATTACACTCATTATTCCAGAC
>JABZLU010000022.1:0-9851 GCA_015256605.1 Solobacterium sp. | reverse complement strand
AAGGCATATCCCCTAAATGTAGAGGATATGTCTTTGTTTGTTTCATTATTCAGAAGTTTCTTCGTCTTGAACTCTCTTCTTGAACAAGAGTCTGTTGTAACGTTTTTCAGCATCCTTACGAGCCTTCTCGAATAACTTATCTGCTTCTTCTTGACCTAATACCTTAGGTAAGTTGAAGTAACGAGCTTCGTTGAGTAAGAACTCATTGAACTTAGAGAAGTCTGGTGTACGAGAGTCAATCTGTAATGGCTTCTCAAGTCTTGGGTCAAAACGGTATAGAACTGTATAACCACAAGCAACCGCATTCTTCTGAACGTTAGGCATGTTAATCAATCCACCCTTAATACCGTGCTCTAAGCATGGTGAGTAAGCGATGATAATTGATGGTCCCTTATAACTTTCAGCTTCCTTGAATGCCTTGATTGTCTGAGACTGGTTAGCACCCATAGATACCTGTGCAACATAAGCTGTACCGTATTCCATGAAGATCTGGCCGATATCCTTCTTAGCACCCTGCTTACCACCGGAAGCAAACTTCGCGATAGATGAAGCCTGAGATGACTTAGAAGATTGTCCACCTGTATTGGAGTAAACTTCAGTATCAAGTACTAATACGTTTACATCTAGGTTATTAGCCATTACATGGTCTAATCCACCGTAGCCAATATCGTAAGCCCATCCGTCACCACCGATGATCCAAACAGACTTAGAAACAAGGTCTCTTTCAAGTTTGAGTAATTCCTTAACCTCTTGGTTAGAAGAAGCCTTAACTTGTTCAATTAACTTGTTAACGATTGTTCTTTGAACCTGACGGTCGTCATTTGCAGCGATATAAGCTTCAAATGATGCCTTTAAGTCAGCTTCAACCTTATCAAGATTATCTTCCATAATCTTGAGGATACGAGCACTCTTGTATGACTGCGCAATAGCCATACCATAACCGTATTCAGCGTTGTCTTCGAATAATGAGTTAGCCCAAGCAACACCTTCACCATTTTCATCCTGTACAAATGGGTTTGTTGGAGTAGCAGAGCAGTAAATCATTGAGCAACCTGTTGCGTTAGCAATTAACATATCGTTACCGAATAACTGAGAAGCTAGACGGTAATATGGAGCTTCACCACATCCTGGGCAGCATCCAGATACTTCAAAGTAAGGCATCATTAATGATACGCCACCTTCAGTGTTGTTGTTGCCATATTCCTTCTTATATGTTGTGTGCTTATATAGATATTCAGCGACTGGTTCTTGACCTAGCTGACTCTTAACATCAGCTGCTGATAATGCCTTAGTAGGACATACTGTAATACATACACCACAGCCTACACAGTTACGTGTTGATACTTGAATTCTAAACTTGAGGTTAGCTTCCTTAGCTCCCTTATATGCAGGAGAAGGATCCTTAAGTGTTAACTCAACATTGTTTTCATCAGCAATCTTTTGAGCTGTAGCAACTTCTTCTTCATCCATTAAGAATGAACGGATTGTTGCATGAGGACATGCAAATCCACACTTACCACATTGGATACACTTATCAGCTTCCCATTCAGGAACAAGTGTAGCAATTGTTCTCTTCTCTTCAAATGCAACATTAGGCTTTAATGTACCATCTGTTACACCAAACTTCAAGAAAGCAGATACTGGCATATCTTGACCCTGTAAGTGGTTGATTGGTGTTACGTGTTCATCAAAGTATGCATCACCAGTTGTTCCCTTAACAGACTTATCAAACTGTAAGTCAGCCCAAGCTGGATCTACAGTTACTTCTACGATTCCAGAAGCACCTGTTTCAATAGCCTTGATATTCTTATCTACAACATCTTGTCCCTTACGAGCATAAGTATGACGAGCAGAATCCTTCATTAATTCTAAGGATGTGCTATATGGCATAATCTGTTCATTTAGACGGAAGAAAGCTGCCTGTAAGATTGTATTTGTGAAACGTCCCATTCCTGTATCTTGCGCAATCTTAGTTGCGTTAATGATATAGAACTTCGCATGACGTCTAGCAAGTCTAGCTAAGATACGGTTAGGTAATCTATCTGCGATTTCTTCTGCTGGGATAGTTGTGTTGAGTAAGAATGTTCCGCCTTCCTTAAGGTCACGAACCATATCAAACTGGAAGCAGTAACTATCTAGTGAACAAGAGATAAAGTCAGCCTTATCAATATAGTATGGGCTGTGGATAGGACTCTTACCAAATCTTAAGTGAGAACGAGTTACACCACCAGACTTCTTTGAGTCATATGCAAAGTAAGCCTGTGAGTATAAATCTGTATTGTTACCAATGATTTTAACTGTTGACTTGTTAGCACCTACAGTACCATCAGAACCTAAACCATAGAAGATACATGATGTGTAGTCTGCATCAACTGTAATATCAACTGGTTCGATTGAAAGATTTGTAACATCATCTTCAATACCAATTGTAAACTCTTCCTTTGGAGAATCCTTCTTCAATTCTTCAAATAAGCCATTGATATGAGATGGGTTTGTATCCTTAGAAGATAGACCATAACGTCCACCAACGATTGTTAGACCCTTGATATCACGTAAAGCATATACAACATCTAAGAATAATGGTTCACGAGCACCCTGTTCCTTTGTACGGTCTAATACAGCAATCTTCTTAACAGTTGCTGGAAGAACAGACTTCAAGAACTCAACAGAGAATGGACGATATAGGTAAACCTTAATTAAACCTACTTTTTCGCCTCTCTTAACGAGTGTATTGATTGTTTCTGTAATTGTATCTGTTACAGAACCCATAGCGATAATAACACGTTCAGCATCAGGAGCACCTACATATGTAAATGGTGCATAGTTACGACCTGTATGCTCAGAAATCTTCTTCATATAATCAGCTACTACAGCTGGAATATTTGCGAAGTGATTATTTTGAGCTTCGGCAGCCTGGAAGAAGATATCATCGTTCTGTGTACCACCACGAACAACTGGGTTTGTATGTGGGTTTAGAGCTAAAGCACGGAACTCTTCTAACTTCTCTTGGTTAACTAAGCTTCTTAAGTAGTCATAGTCCATCACTTCAATCTTATCGATTTCATGTGATGTACGGAAACCATCAAAGAAATGCATTACTGGTACACGTTGATCAATTGCGACCAAGTGTGCAACACCAGCTAAATCCATACAGTCCTGTACAGAGTGTGAACAAATCTGAACAATACCTGTTTGGCGACAAGCATAAATATCAGAGTGATCACCGAAGATACTTAATGTGTGTGTAGCTAAAGTACGAGCTGCTACGTGGATAACTCCTGGTAACATTTCACCCTTTAACTTGTAAATATTTGGGATCATTAATAATAGACCCTGTGAAGCTGTAAATGTTGTAGCTAAAGAACCAGCCTGTAATGCACCGTGAATTGCTCCGGCAGCACCACCTTCAGACTGCATTTCCACAACCTTAACACGATCTCCAAACACGTTCTTACGACCTGCTGTTGACCATGCATCAACATTTTCCGCCATAGGCGATGACGGTGTAATTGGATAAATACCGGCTACTTCCGTAAAAGCATACGCGGCGTGGGCAGTTGCGGTATTACCATCCATAGCTTCGAAAACTTTTTTGTTTTCAGTACTCATATGTCCTCCTTCATAATACCTCCATATATTATAAGACTAAAACATATGAAATAATAGACATTTGCGCAACAAATACACTATTCTCCACTATTTTTCCATGATTTTTTTACAACCCAAAATAATTAACTAACATTGTTTTATAAAAGTAATTTAATTTGTTTATTTCTATGTCACTGTATAAAAAAAGAAGTCCCAAGACTTCTTTTATTGATTCATGGATTTCATAACGGAACGAATCTGTGCCTCACTTGGCTTACGTCCCATTTGCATAAACATTGCACGAACCATTTTCTCATTGATTGGTGGATTTTCCTTCAGTTGCTTTTCGAAATACTTTCTTGTTAAGAAGAATGTTACGATTGCACCGATTAATCCTCCAGCAATGAAGAATCCTAATGAACTCCAAAATTCCATAAATTACACCACCTATTCTTCATGTACCTTGTTATTTTATCTTGTTTTGTACATGCTTGCAACGGCTAAAACAGCGTTTTATTTTGCTGAATCCTTCGCTGTCGTAATTTTAATTAAATCAGCGTAGATATTGTAAATCTTTTGATACTGCTCCTCTGTCATTTGTGGATTTACATCTATATCATAGTCCTCCAAGATACCTACATGGAAATCTACAACTCTACCATTCTTAACTGCCATAACATCAGGAATGTAGAGAGATGTTCCTCCACCCTGTGGATTTTCAAGGTATGTTACATCAATAAACTCTTCAACCTTTTCACGATATTTCGTAAACTCTTCATCTGTCTTGTAGAATTTCCTACTTACATCTACATAGTAGACCGTAACCCCTGCATCCTTAGCAGCTTGATTTAATACCGCAAATGCTTTTTGACTATATCGTGAGTCAGGTTTCGCAAATACCATTACACCTGAATATTTATTTTCAAAGAATGTAATAGCGGATGGTAATGAAATCTCTTTAATGGATGGTTCCTTGTCTGTAATCTCAGTAAATTGTGAGATTGTACCATCTGTTACATAGTCTAATTTGTATTGTTCCTTTGGAGTGCAGCCAAGCATGAATGCACATAGAACAATCATCATTAACTTCTTCATCATTGAATTCCTCCTTCAACACTTTCATTTTATCAAAAAAAGTCGGTATCATAACCGACTTAAAGAAATATTAAGACCGAAGGTAGATATAGTTCCCTCTTCTGTAGAGGTGGGTGTCCTTGGTAAAACTTCTGGATCCTCGCTCGTAACGAGTTTTCACTCCATCTTACGCAATCAGAACTCCCTTATATCATATTGTAGGAAAAATATGTTCCCTCCGGCACATGTATTATAGCACTAGAGGGAAATAAGAATAGTCTTGACACTTTTATTTTTCTTGCTTAGAGATTTCGATACCTAAAATATCTAATTGTTTCTTATCAACAACATTAGGTGCCTCACTCATAAGGTCAAAGGAACTATTTGTTGTCGGGAAGGCTACAACATCACGGATGTTATCTGTACCAGCTAATACCATAATCAAACGTTCTAGACCAATACCAACACCACCATGTGGAGGTGTTCCATAACGGAAGGAATCTAAGAAGAAACCAAAACGTGCTTTCGCATCTTCTAGTGAAAGTCCGATTGCTTCAAATACCTTAGCTTGTAATTCTTGACTATGAATACGAATTGAACCAGATAAGAGTTCATATCCATTTAATACTAAGTCATAGGCACGTGAAGAAACGTGTCCTGGATCGGTGAATAGTTTATCTACATCTTCTTCCTTTGGTGCTGTAAATGGATGATGTGCTGCTACCCAACGCTGATCTTCTTCACTGTACTCAAACATTGGGAAATCCGTAACCCAAAGGAACTTATAATTCTCTTCCGTAGGAATCAAGTTTAACTCATGTCCTAAACGTACACGTAATGCACCTAAAGATGTCTGTGCAATTCTTGCGCTATCCGCAATGACTAGTACCAAGTCGTTATTTGCAAGACCCAACTTCTCTACTAGCTTCGCCTTTTCTTCCTCACTTAGTACCTTTGCGATAGAACCAGTTAATAAATCATTTTCCATCTTGAGATATGCAAGTGCTTTTGCCTTAAAGCCGTGTTTTACAAAGTCTTGTAATTGATCTAAACCTTTACGGCTATACTTATCAGCCGCATTTTCAAACTTCACACAGTTTACAACTCCACCGTTTTCAATTGTATTCTTGAATACTTGGAATTCTGTATTTTCAAATACAGGTGTAATATCTTGAATCTCATTACCAAAACGCATATCTGGTTTATCACTACCAAAGCGTCTCATACATTCTGCCCAAGGGATACGAACAAAATGATCTTCTAGTGTGTAGTTCTTTGTTTCTTTAAAGATATTTTTCATGAGGTCTTCAACGACCGCAAAAATTGTATCTTCATCACCAAAGCTCATTTCAATATCAATCTGTGTAAATTCAGGTTGGCGGTCTGCACGTAAGTCTTCATCACGGAAACATCTAGCGATCTGGAAGTACTTCTCCATTCCACCAATCATCAATAACTGCTTATAAATCTGTGGTGATTGTGGAAGAGCCCAGAACTTACCGTTATAGATTCGAGATGGTACAAGATAGTCACGTGCACCTTCTGGTGTACTTCTTGCTAGGATTGGCGTTTCAACTTCCACGAAACCCTGCTTATCCAATACATTTCTAGCAACCATACATACCTTATGACGTAAGATTAAATTCTGTTGTAATACAGAACGACGTAAGTCGAGATAACGATATTTCAAACGTGTATCTTCACTCGTATCAGTATCATCCGCAATTGTGATAGGTGCAGTTTCCGCACTGTTAACGATGTTAACAGACGCAACATGAATTTCAATTTCACCTGTTGCAATCTTTGGGTTTGCGTCCTTACGTTTTTCAACTGTACCTGTTACCTGCAAGATGTATTCATTACGAACATCCTTTACAGCATCTGCGATACTTTCATCAAATGTTAACTGTACGATCCCACTACGGTCACGTAAATCAATAAATACAAGTGATCCTAGATTACGACGTTTCGCAACCCAACCAACTAACGTAACTTTTTCACCTACATTTGCTAGACGCAAAGTTCCATTTTCATGTGTTCTTTCCATTACTTATTCTCCCATTGTTTGAGTATCTCTAATAATTCACTCTGGTTGATTGTTACCTGTGACTTATCAGAAATATTCTTTACATTCATTGTGCCATTCTTAACTTCGTCTTCACCAAGAATAACTACGTATTTTGCTTTGTTACGATCAACACTCTTAAACTGTGCCTTTAGTGAACGTTGTACAAGGTTAGCTTCTGCACTATAACCTGCATGACGTAGTTGTTGTACTGTCTTTAAGACAGATGTACCTACATCACCTAAACCGATGACATACACATCACATGTATTTTCATCACCAAAGTCATGTCCTTCCTCAGCCGCTAAGTTAATTAAGCGTTCCATACCAATCGCAAAACCAATACCGGACATCTCTGGTCCACCATAATACTCTACAAAGTGGTCATAACGTCCACCCGCAAAAATTGTAGCTTGTGCACCACTATCAGGTCTTGTGGATACGACTTCAAATACTGTATGTGTATAATAATCTAGTCCTCTTACAAGATGATCGTCCACTTCATATGGAATCTCTAGTGCATCTAAACATGCAAGCACACGATTGAAGTATTCTTTAGATTCTTCATTTAAGTAATCCGCAAGTTTTGGTGCTGTATGCATGCATTCCTTATCGTGGTCTACTTTACAATCCAAGATACGTAAAGGATTCTGCTCATAACGACGATGACAATCTCCACATAACTCTTCTAGATGTGGCTGAAAATATTCCTTTAAAGCAGTACGATACGCAGCTCTTGAAGCGTCATCACCAAGTGTATTAATACATACTTTAATACTTGAGATACCCATTTGTTTCACAATGTCATATCCTAGGGCAATTGTTTCCGCATCTAATTCAGGCGATTTTGCGCCAATGTTTTCAACGCCGAACTGTGTAAACTGTCTCTGTCTTCCCTTTTGTGGATTTTCATGACGGAACATTGCGCCAAGGTAATAGAATCTACCAGGCATCTCCATTGAGCCATACAGCTTATGTTGATCAAATGCACGGATAACACCTGCAGTTCCTTCTGGTCTCAATGTATAGGAATGTGTACCCATATCAAATGTGTACATTTCCTTGTTGACCATATCACTGGAGTCATTTTCACGCTTAAATACTTTTGTCTCTTCAAAATATGGTGTACGAATCTCACGGTAACGATAACGTTTTGTCGTTTCACGAATAACTTCTTCTGCGTGATGCCAACGATTCATCTCATCTGGCAAAATGTCGTAAGTTCCTCGTGGTGTTTGATAACTCATTGTTCTTTCCTCCTTTAAACAAATATAAAAGCGTCCCTATCCAAGGACGCTTTGTGCGCGGTACCACCTTAGTTCATGATTTCTCATGCGCTCTTTCCGTAACGTGGAATACGTTTATCCCTACTAATTTCAGGATATCTTCTCCAGAGTGTCAATCCTGTAAGAATCCGCCAATGCTTGCACCATACCATTGTCGCTCTATCGTCTTCTAACACGAACTCTCTTTCTAAGAATTTAGTAGTATTATAGCCCTTACGCTTACTTTTCTCAAGTAAATTTTTAATGTGTTGTACGATCAACACTGAGTACAGATTCAACTTTACGAATATTCGCAAAGACGTTATCCATCTGTTCCAAATTTCTTACTCGCATCGATACTTTTACAGTAGATGTTAGTGTTTCATGGTTGACTGTAACATTAATTGATTCAAGTTGTACCTTACATTGTGAGATTGTATTAACAATATCTGTAAGTAAGTGTGGTCGATCATTACAGATGATACTTAGATCAGAATCATACATGCGATCCGCATCACCATCATCCCATTGTACATTGATGAGTTTTGTCTTCTCATTACGGATATTTGGACAATCTACACGGTGAACCTTAACACCTTCACTACGTGTTATATACCCAATGATTTGATCACCATAGACTGGTAAACAGCAATGTGCTAACGACATCTTCATCGATTCAACCCCAGGCACAACAAGTCCTGATTTTGATACACGGTGAATAGTCTCTTTGTTTAGTACACGTGATAAGCTCTCATCCTCACTTGTACGCTGTTTTACGTTTGTTAAACGTTCCGCCGCAAGAGATGGACTGATAGACTTTACTGCGATTCCATACATAAATTCGTTATAGTTAGATACTTGGAAACCAGTTGTAATACTATCAATCTTTTTGCGTTCCATGTATTCCTTAGGATCAACCCCACGCTTACGAAGTTCTTCAGTAAGTATCTTTTCGCCTTCTTCAATCTTCTCTTCACGCTTTTCAGTTTCTTTCTTTAGGAAATATGCACGAATCTTATTTCTTGCTTGCGCAGTCTTAACAATCTTTAACCAGTCCTCAGATGGACCAGTACCCTTTAAAGTCTTGATATTTACGACATCACCAGTATGTAATTCTGTCGTTAACGGTACGATCGCATCATTGACAATTGCCCCAACCATCGTATGTCCTACATCGGTATGAATACGGTATGCAAAGTCAATTGGTGTAGCACCTGCTGGTAAATCAATGACTCTTCCCTTCGGTGTCATAACATATACATTGGCTTCAAAGACATCCTTCTGCAATAACTCCATATAATCTGTCGCAGAAGTATTCGTTTCACTTTCACTATACGTAGCAAAATCTTTAAACCAAGATAACTTATCTTCAATCTCTTTTTGTTCAGCCTTTGGATCGTAACGAGAACCTTCTTTATAACGCCAATGGGCCGCAATACCCTTCTCCGCAATCGCATCCATATCTTCAGTACGAATCTGTACTTCGAAGATCTTCGCATCTTCGCCGAGAATCGTTGTATGTAAAGACTGATACATATTCGGTTTTGGAACTGCGATATAATCTTTTAATCTACCTGGAATTGGTTTGTATTTGGCATGGATATAACCAAGAATCTCATAACAATTTAATTCAGACTTAGACACCACACGAATCGCAAGTAAGTCCAAGATTTCATCAAATCGTTTATGTTTATGAATCATCTTCTTATAAATTGAGTATAGATGTTTCGAACGGCCAAAAATACGGAACTTAATTTTATGACTCTTTAACATCGCAGAGATATCTGTAATCATTTTATTAACAGCCGCATCACGTTCTGCCTTCTTTGTTTCTACAAGATGAGCGATATGATAATACT
>JABZLU010000229.1:0-2097 GCA_015256605.1 Solobacterium sp. | reverse complement strand
CACCAATACCACGGATTTCTAGTAAACCCTTTGTGATTGCTGGTGCGTGTCCATAAATACTATTTTGGATATGCTGTACATCCACACGGTCATCTGAAATAAGTACCTGACCATCACGAATCAAGTCCAAAGCTGTTTCAGATTTACCCATGCCACTCTCACCAAGAATCATGACACCCAAACCATATACTGACATTAAAACACCAGACATTGTATCGATAGGTGCTAACTTTTCATCCAAGAATGTGATTAAATCCGCAGTTAAGCGGTACGTTTCTAGATTTGTACGTAACACAGGGAAGTTGTTATGTATTGCGACTTCTCTTAGTATAGGTGGAATCTCATTTCCACTCGTAATAATAATACATGGAGTTAGACCATCCATTAAGAACTGGAATCTAGCTCGCTGGTCCTCCTCACTCATCGTTCGAATAAACTCTGATTCTTTATTACCGACGATAACGATACGACGAGGTTCCGTACTCTTAAACACACCGGCAAGTTCAAACCCAGGACGATTTAAGTCCTGAATAACTGTCCATCTATTTAAAGAAGAATCATCTCCTGTTAGTTGTTCTAACTGGAAGAAAGATACAATATCACGAATTCCTACTTTTTTCTCATAAGTTTTTTCTGACATATCGTCCTCCATCAATACTACTTATTATAACATGACTTATAAATCATGTAGATATGTTAGTTTTATACAAAAATATACATCTATAACCACCAAAATCCCTCAAATAACCTCTAAAAGTAACCATAATTTACCCCTTAAACAGGTCATAGTATATTTCTTTCATATGTAGAATTTAGATATATTCTGTAACTTGTTTATTCTTTTAAATTGGCATGCGTTATGATAGTTGTGTTTTTCAACATGTTGTGCATGCTCTCGTATTTCAAATCTAAAGAAATTATTAATTTGTTATTATCAATTCGAGATTATATAATAGGACATTGGAAAGGTGGCTATAGTTATCTGATGAATGCATGTAAACTTTTGCGTAAATCAATATTCTATGGATTGTTATGTACTGTATTTGTTGGTACATCTTTTAGTCATCCATTATCTGTACAAGCAGAAACAATTACTGCATACACAAGTGATACTCCTAATGGTTTACCAGAAGATGCGTTTAGCGACTATTGGAAGATGGCCACCAAAACATATACCTATACACCGCAAGTGGATGACTATACAACTGTACAAGGAGATAGCTCATCCCTTACAAACCCAAACCAAATCAAGCCATATGAATCCTTTGTGGAAAATCCTAACACTGCACTCTTCCAGAAAGTTTCAGATTTTACAGTTTTAGACCCTCACGAATATGATAGTTCTTTATTCTCTGATTATACTTTGAAATATACCACTGATGAAGACGCAGTAACAAACTATATCAACACACATCCAGAACTCGCTAGCGTCACAGATCATCGTATCTTACTACCAGTCTTCGAATTTGATACAGATAATGATTTGACTACCTTCCAAAATCATTTTGATACAGACCTTGCGAATGGTCTAATTCTAGCAGGCGCAGTTGGTCGTGATAATCAAGCTGTCATTGACCCAAGTCAACCCCTAGGACAATACTCACTCGAGAAGACATTGACATATGATACGGTACATGGTTTCTATTACATCTATCAATTACATGTAGGTATCGCTGATGTGGACCGTCAAATCACTACCTTTGTGGATAGTAGCGGAAATGAGACTGAACTAAATGGGCTCTACACAGCACCTGCAGTATTGGGGAACGATATCCTTGACCACAAGAAAGTTTTCCACTATTTCATCCCAGAAGGAAAAGAGGGCGATGGTAATCTTGTACGTCCTGCAATACATATCACACGTACGTACTATTACTACAAGTTAGCACATACGGCGTATGTTAGTGACGATGGCACAACACTACAGCCAATAGATGAAGGTCTTCAACCAGCACCAGCCACAATTTCATCCTATACATATAACCATACAGATGAAGCGACAGCCGTCCCTACTTTAGACGTAGATAAAGTAACACAGCGCTTATTAAGCCAACTGAAAGCGCAAGATGTAACCCAAATATTCTCTCGTGCTAACGC
>JABZLU010000228.1:0-2113 GCA_015256605.1 Solobacterium sp. | reverse complement strand
ATACACCACAAAATACCAATAGAAAACTATGTGATGTTGGATGCAAGAAGAAGGCTACACGCACACCAACAGCTGTAAATACACCCAATCCTATCGCATCAGCAATCAACAAGAAATTCTTATACGCATTTTTCTGCGTAATCTTATTTGTATTCACATTGAAGTAGGCAAATAAGAATACGATAACAGAAGTTATACTCGCAACAACGACATATACTGGGTTAGAAAATGCACTTGGCGGCACACTCCCTAATACAATATCACGCATAATTCCACCAAACGTTGCGGTAATAACTCCAATAATGACTACTCCAAAGAAGTCCATCTTCGATTTCATTGCGACAAGTGCTCCAGATATCGCAAACGCAATGGTACCTACTA
The DNA here is from genome assembly GCA_015256605.1 of Solobacterium sp. Taxonomy (GTDB): domain Bacteria; phylum Bacillota_I; class Bacilli_A; order Erysipelotrichales; family Erysipelotrichaceae; genus Bulleidia. Next base: position 1,732 of record JABZLU010000228.1, on the reverse strand, counting down.
TTTCTAATATAAATATGTCTTGATTCATATCATCCTCGTAATAATCCGTTCGTATTATATCAAAATTAAAAGTGCGTGTTCAACGCACTTTTATACAACTTATTCAGTTTCATCTTTTGGATGATAGATTTTCTCTGCAACGATTTGCACAACGGTCTTCTTATTTTCATCTTTCATGTAAAACTGCTTACGAAGATGGCCTTTGATACCAATTCTTGTGCCCGCATGGAATTCTTCACGAACTTGATCCGCTACATCTCCCCACGCAACAACATTTAAATAGTCCTTCGCTTTACTTGGCTCATTGTGTTTTACACAAACTGAGAATGTCGACATTGTGGAATCATTCTTTGTGCTACGAACGCTTGGTTCGTACATCACTGTCCCTTTAATTTCAACTGCATTTAAATCATTCATCTTCTGTCCTCCATAGAATATCCTTCTACATATATATTCACAGAAGATGAAATGACTCCCTAAAAATTAAAGTAATTCTTGAATCGCTTTTTCGACATCTGCCATATCAGCAGTTGGCTCAAAACGAGCTACTACATTTCCCTTACGGTCAACAAGGAACTTCGTGAAATTCCACTTAATATCAGAAGTTTCTCTAAAGTTAGGAACGAGATTACCAACGTGTGCATTCATGAAGTCTGCCTTTTCACCTGTGAATCCTTCGAAGCCTTTTTCGCTCTTTAAGAATGTGTATAATGGTAACTCATTTTCACCATTTACATCAGACTTATGCATATGTGGAAATCTTGTATTGAAGTGTAAAGAACAGAACTCATGGATTTCTTCATCAGATCCAGGTGCTTGTCCACCAAATTGGTTACAAGGAATATCAAGGATTTCTAAACCTTGTGCATTGTAGTTTTCATGAAGCTTTTCTAATTCCTCATACTGCGGTGTAAAGCCACAAGCTGTCGCAGTATTAACTACTAATACCACCTTATTTTCATACTCTTTTAAAGAAATCTGATTGCCCTTGGCATCAGTTACATAATAATCATAAAATCCCATAATTAATTTTCTCCTTTGGTTAATTCTATTGTATCAACCATGTATGGCATTGCAATTGATATACTCTCAAAGAAAAAAACGACCCAACAAAATGTCGAATCGTCTCCTAGTGCCTCCGGTCGGACTCGAACCGACACGGTATCGCTACCGGGGGATTTTGAGTCCCCTACGTCTACCAATTCCATCACGGGGGCGCTCAATTATTTTATATGATTGCTTTTTAAAATGCAATAGGTGGAAAGTTTCAAATGAACTTTCCACCTAAAAGATTACTCTTTCTCGCTCTTTCTTGCGTCGATGACTTTCTGTGCTACATCATGAGGTGCTGCTTCATAGCGATCAAACGCTAATTCATAAGATCCACGACCCTGAGTCATTGAGCGAAGTTCTGTTGCGTATGTTAACATTTCTGCCATTGGAACTTCTGCTCTAATTACCTGTAGACCATCTTCATCAGTACCCATATCCAAGATGATTCCACGACGCTTTGTAAAGTCTCCCATCAGTGTACCTGTATAGTCTTCTGGTGCAGTCACGACAACCTTACCAATTGGTTCTAGAAGCACTGGTTTCGCATTTGGCATCGCGGCATTATATGCAAGTCTAGCAGCTTCTTTGAAGGCTACTTCCTTGGAGTCTACTGGGTGATAGGATCCATCATATAGAGTCGCCTTAACACCAACTACTTTATATCCTGCAAGGACTCCCT
>JABZLU010000227.1:0-2114 GCA_015256605.1 Solobacterium sp. | reverse complement strand
GTGACTACACCTGCAATTGCACATCAATTGGGCTCTGACTATATCGTTGTAGGAAGATCGATTATCAAAGCAGAAAATCCAGTAGAAGCGTATCGTTTAGCCACAAAACAATTTCAGACAGGAGAAGAGTAAGATGAAAAAACGTATTGCGAAAGACTTATTAGATATTCAGGCAGTATTTTTAAAGCCACAAGATCCATTTACATGGGCGAGTGGTATCAAGTCTCCAATCTATTGTGATAATCGATTAACACTTTCTGATCCGAAAGTTCGCGAAGATGTAGAAAATGCTCTAGCAGAAATTATTCGTAAAGAATATCCATCATGTAATATGGTTATGGGTACAAGCACTGCAGGTATTGCGCATGCGGCAATCGTTGCGACAATACTTGATTTACCAATGGGATATGTACGTACATCTTCAAAAGATCATGGACGTCAAAATCAAATTGAAGGTAAGCTCATAGATAACGCAAAGATTGTGGTGATTGAAGACTTGATTTCTACTGCAGGGTCAGCCGTTGAAGTTGTAGAAGTACTACGTAAAGAAGGAGCAGAAGTATTAGGTATCGCTTCTATCTTTACGTATGGTATGCGTAAGGCGACAGAGCGTTTGGCAGAACACAATGTACGGAATGTATCTGCTTCTGATTACGATACACTGTTATCAGTTGCAGTAGCAGAAAATTACATCAAAGACAGTGATGTAGAAGCACTCTTACACTTTAGAAATAATCCAAGTGATGAAAGCTGGATGTTAAAATAATTCTTTCAAATTATCATTAACTCTTTTATAATGACATACATGGACAGAAGAAAATTAGTAACACTTACAAATCTTTGTATGATTACCAAGGGTGATGAAATTCTTGTTATCGATAGACAAAAGAAAGATTGGCCGGGGTTTACCTTTCCTGGTGGTCATGTAGAGGATGATGAATCGATTGTTGATTCTGTTATTCGTGAGGTCAAAGAAGAAACTGGTTTAGATATTCATGATCCTAAGCTTTGCGGAGTGAAGGATTGGGTAAATTCTGATGGTAGTCGGTATATCGTATTCTTATATACATGTAATACTTTTACTGGTGATATTATCTCCTCGGATGAAGGAAAAGTATCTTGGGTAAAGCGTGAAGACTTCTTGAAATTAAAGTTATCAGTCGATATGGATGTTTTGATTCGTGTATTTGAAGATCCTGATATTACAGAGTTTTACTATCAAAAAATAAATGAAGAATGGAATATACACTTAAAGTGATATTCTGTTTTTTTCTTTTATGATATGAACGTGATACTATAGTAGTAGGTATAAAGTTCATTCATTAGGAGGAATCATTATGTATATTGAGACAATGCAGCCAGTATTGATTATGATGGTGATTTTTGTTGTAGGAATTTTTGTTTTTGCGACAACATTACAAAGATATCACTCTGCAGGAGAGAAAACTGATATTCGTAATTACAATGACTATGGTGAACCGGCAAAATCGCTCTATACGAGTCGATATTTATTTAGTTTTCATAAAGATATTGATGTAACGGATGAAAATGATAATGTAGTCTATCATTCATCTTCAAAACTATTCTCTTTTACAAATGAAACAACAATTACGGATGTACAAGATAGAGTTGTCGCATCGATTGAAAGAAAGTTATTTTCACTGCATTCAATTCACTATATTGATGTTGTTGGTGGAAAGTCATTTGAACTTTCTAAAGACTTGTTCCGTTTTTTAGATATGAAATTTACCATTGATGAACTAGGTTGGACGTTACAAGGAGATTTTACAAATTTAAACTTTGTTTTATATAACAATCAAGAACGTGTGATTGCGGTCGTAGGGCAGAAACTATTCTCCATGCGTGATAAAAATTGTATTGATTTATATGATGTAAATGAAGAAGCTACTGTAGTCGCAATTGTAATCACATTAGAGAATATGCTGATGGCTAGGAGAAGTGCAAATCATTCTACATCGCATTCTCATAACGGTAATATGTAAGTTATAAAAATACGTGTATTGATGATTCATACACGTATTTTTTCTGTATTTTTAAAATGTAATTTAGCAATTTCTCCAAGGCGCTCGAGTCCATATCGTTCAACAAACGTT
>JABZLU010000226.1:0-2114 GCA_015256605.1 Solobacterium sp. | reverse complement strand
ACATAATATGGCATTAATCCAGCAGAAGCCATTACCCATAATACAAAACCCAGAATCGCAATCGTTAATAAACTGGCTGGTAATACAGTCATCAAGATATCATAGAATGCTAGGCGTCTTCCCTTCGCTGTTAGAACACCCTTTGTTAAGTCACCCAAGTATCTACCATCAATCTGGTAGAATCCCTTTGCCCAACGCATACGTTGTTTCCAAGACTGTTTCCAAGTAGATGGTTGTTCATCATATAAAATTGCTGTATCACAATAGCCAATCTTCAACTGATTGATTGTACTTACAACCGAGAATTGAATATCCTCCGTTAATAGATAATATGGCCAACCTTCATTGTCCTTCATCACTTTCGCCGAAACGACAAATCCAGTTCCTGAAATCATACACTGTGCACCTAGCAACATACGCGGATAGTTTAAGTGACGTGCTTCATGCATAAACCAGATAGAATATGCGGCTGTCAACCAGTTTTCATCAAAGTTCTTAGAGTTACGATACGTTGTCATCGCATCAAACTCACCTGTATCAAATGTCTTATTAACTTCTCGCAAGAAATTCTTATCGATGATATTATCCGCATCAAATACCATGAAAGCTTCATAGTAATCTTCCCCCTTGCGCTCAATCACATTGTGATAAAGGAAGTTTAGTGCATAACCCTTACCAACCTCTTCTTGATTGAAACGTTCAAATACGATGGCACCATGCTGACGAGCAACTTCAGCAGTTTCATCCGTACAATTATCTGCCACAACATACATATCGTACATTTCATCCGGATAGGTCTGATTGCGTAAACTATCTAACAATTCTCCAATGACACCTTTTTCATTTCTCGCAGAAATGAAAATTGCATAACGATGATTCTTCTTTGCATCAGGTAACTTTGGAACCTTGCGCTTAAACATACTAACCGCAATATAAACAATCTGATATAGATATAACAAAATCATCAGTCCAAAGATAATATCTGTGATTAATGTAAACTGTTCAAGAAATTTCATTTGACCTCCGTCCACACAATAATCATTTTTACATACTTTCTATCATGTGTGTTAATATAATTTCTATGCATATTAAAATTCTACCCATGTTACCGGATTTCATCGCTTTAGGATGTCTATATTATGTTGTCTTTTTACCAAGATGGAAACAGCTATCAAGAAAGAAATTCATTTGGTATACCGCACTATATCTGTATATTTGCGTCATGATGATGTTAACACTCATGCCTATCATCATCCATATACCGAATATATTCAATGGTTTCTCATCTGAGACAAACTTCTATCCGTTTATTGACTGGCAGTTACAACGTGGAGATTATTTAACTGAGTCATTATTAAATATATCATTGTTTATACCATTTGGCTTTTTAATTCGACAAAATACAAAATTCAAACCATGGCAGGTTATTCTCATCGGACTTTTCTCAAGTATTAGTATTGAAGTCCTACAACCACTCCTCTCGTTTGATCGCGTTAGCGACGTGAGTGATGTTATCACCAATACTATCGGCACTTGTCTTGGTATATATTTCTATCAACTATATCTACGCAAAATGAAATTACAATAAAACAAATTTATCTCAATCATCTTGAGATATTTTTTTCATAAAACAAGCAGTATTTCACTAGAACCAAAATATTAGTTATCAATATAACAAAGATATATAATGTAGTTGAACTTGTTGATTGGTTTCAATATGAGAATGGCGATAAAATCGTAACCTATTTTTAATGACAATTAAATATAGAAATGGATGGTGGAAAATAATGGGTATAACTCTTGGATGTAAATGCGAAAAGTGTGGGTATGGTTTCGCAGCAAATTTAGGTTTTGGTTTTTTATACCCTGTAGCTTACTGTGAAGCTGTAACAAAAATGAAAGAGGGAAATTTGGGTGAACAAGGAAAAGAATTTTTCGAAGCTTTTCCAGATGGTGCTATATCATGTGAATATATAGTTGTTCAATGCAATGAATGCGGAAAACTTATGAATGTCCCTAAACTTGATTTATATGTACCTAAAGACGGATATGATGCTTCAAAGCAAAATAAAAATACGCGTTGGTCAGTAGCGTTCTCAGGAAATGGTTATGAC
>JABZLU010000225.1:0-2122 GCA_015256605.1 Solobacterium sp. | reverse complement strand
ATCTACTATTTATCATTATTTCTTAAAATTGTGAGGTGAAAGCATGCATAAAACTAGCACAAAGGTTTTAATCTCAGGTTTTTTACTCATCTTATTTGCGTCTATTTGTATTAGTATCTATCTCTTCATGAAGTTAAACGCAACAATTTCTATAGAAAAAGGTCATTATCTTGCGATGGATTCAAATACAAATGGTACATACAACATGGAAATCTATAAGAATCATTCTGTGAAGATTTTCCTTGATAAAGTTTACGTAGAAGGTACTTTAGAGCACGAACAGACTCAATACACAGACTCTTACTATATCCAAACGAAAGATAAGAAGTATCTTATGAATATTTATCACGATACTATATCTGTTCCTGTAGAGGTAAATGGCAATCTTGTTTCTTTAGTATTTAAGTTTGTTAGTAATGTTCCAGTTACACAAATTGATTTACCACAAAAATAATCATGCAATTATAAAGTGAACCTCCTAAGTTTTCTATAATAACTTAGGAGGTTCACATTTAAGTTATATTACTTTGTATTTATAGGAAACCATCCCATATTAAGACGAACTTCCTTTCGCTCTAAATCCGTATTTGTATAACAGCAACTGTCAAAACCGATTAAAGTAAAACCTGCATGCAGGTAGAAGTCAACTGCATTTATATTTGATGATTGTGTCTCTAAAATCAATGTACGATAGTTTTTTTCTACTGTAATCCTTTTGGCAATGTCTACCAACTTCTTACCATACCCTTGCCCTCTCAACTTCTCATCAACAAATAGTTCTGTAATAATCAAGCGATTTGTCCAACTCTCTGGGCAAATTTCAATTGCCGCAAGTAATTTGTTATCTTCTATAATACCAAAGGCTTCCGCATCTTCCCACCAGTCTTCATAAAGCTTATCCTGATATTCGCAGTCCTTTAAACTATGTATAAATGGTTTCGTAAATTGTTTCTTTTGAATTGAAATCTGAAAACCATCATCTGTTTTTTGCAAATCTACATCGTAGTATTCTTTCGATGTGTATTCAATAGGTAACAGTGTTCCTTTCCATGTATCTTTCCTTAATTTATGAATGATATAGTTTTTCATCATTTCGCTCCGGTTAACAAATATAAATTGTATGCATTACAGTTTTTCTATAATGCACCTAATTCTTGTAATGTACCATTCCCTTCTGGTTGAATATTTTCTAGTTTGATATTTGGATTTCTCTTTTGTAAGTATCCTGCAAATCTTCTCGCTTCGCCTTTATCTCGACAGCTAAGTGAGAAGGTTTTTTCTTTGTTTGTAAGATAGATGGTTGACTTTCCGTGTTTTCCTTCTTCGACCTTCATCACTTGAATATCCATTGTGGATTCTTCATGCATGTCTAATCCTATACATGCAATCATACGATCGTTTAGAATCCAACTGCGGTCAATCACACCGCCTTTTTCGTATTCTTCAATATTATGAATTGATTTTAGTGCACGTGATATTTTGAGTTTCTTTGTATAGTACATAACTAGGATAACACCCAAGATCGCTGTGCCTACCATCATGGCATAGCGTAATTCTTGAATCCCCTTCTTTTGATAGAAAAACGCCAATGCGAATACTAGGAATACAAGTGGTGTCATGAATGGTCCATACAATAAACTATTTAGTGACTGATAGTATTTTTTAATCATATTATTACCTCAATGGTCTTATCATACCATATATAAAAAACAGATAATGAAGAATGTCTTCACTATCTGTTTCTTTTATCCTTTGACGTTTAATCTGTTCAATGCTTTCTTTAATGCGATTTCTGCACGAACTTGATCGACGTTCTTATCATTTGACTGTAGACGTTGTTCTGCTCGGATCTTCGCAGCGATTGCACGTTCGACATCGATTTCATCTTTATTTTCGATGGCGTCGACCATGATTTCAGCTTTGTTGTCTCTAAAGTAGAATAGTCCTCCAGTCACCGCATATTCCATTCGTTTGCCGGATTCGACTGTTGTCATCTTACCAATTCGCAACATTGTCACAATTGGCATATGTTCAGGTAAGATACCTCTTTGTCCATCTTGTGTTTCTATGTTGAGGATGGATGTCTCTACCTCTTTATATACACAGTGTGGTGTTACGATGC
>JABZLU010000224.1:0-2157 GCA_015256605.1 Solobacterium sp. | reverse complement strand
AATAAAAACAGCGTAAAATATTCACGCTGTTAAATGATTTTAGATTATGAAATTTAAAATTTATTTGCTGAAGTCCACTAAAGCATCACGAGTAATATCTGTGATATTCTTATTGCTTGTTAGTGTCATTGCTACACGCATTTCTTTATGAAATATATCGAGCATATTCTCTACGCCACGTTGACCATCTGCTCCAAGAGCATATACAAAAGAACGACCAATCATAGTAGCATCAGCACCTAATGCAATCATACGTACTACATCTAATCCATTACGAATACCACTATCTGCAAGAATTTTTATATTACCTTTGACGGCATCGGCGACATAAGGTAAAGCTTGAGCTGTTGATGGTGTACCGTCTAGTTGTCTACCTCCGTGGTTGGATACCACGATCCCATCAGCACCAAAGCGAACAGCATCTTTAGCATCTTCAGCATCTAAAATACCTTTGATAACCATCGAGCCATCCCAAAAATCACGTATCCATTCTAAATCTTTCCACGAAATAGAAGGGTCGAAGTTGTCAGTTAACCAACCAATGTAATCATCTAACCCTACCGGTTTACCCATATATTGAGAAACATTACCTAATGTAAATGGACGCCCCTTCATGAGCATATCGTAAGACCATAATGGATGAGTGAAACCTTGTAATGTTCGACGAAGCCATTTATATTCGCCACTCATGCCTGAATGCATATCACGATAACGTGCACCAGGGGTTGGCATATCTACAGTAAAGACTAATGTCTTGCAACCTGCTGCTTTTGCTCGTTCGAGAGCATTTTTCATAAAGCCTCGATCTTTTAGAACATAAAGTTGGAACCACATGGAACGTTTGAGTGTTGGAGCTACTTCTTCAATTGGACAAATTGATACAGTTGAAAGCGTAAATGGAATACCTTTGTTATCAGCAGCTTTTGCGGCTTGAACTTCACCACGACTTGCGTACATTCCACATGCACCTACAGGAGCCAATACTAACGGCATAGAAAGCTTTTCACCGAATAATTCAATTTCAGTATTTAATTGAGACATATCATTGAGCACACGTTGCCGTAATGCTATGTTAGATAGATCGCTTACATTACGTGTAAGTGTATGTTCAGAATAAGAGCCACCATCAGCATAATGAAACATAAATGGGGGAACCTTACGTTTAGCAACTTGACGATAGTCGTTTGCGGATGAAATAATCATATTTACCTCGTTATTAATGATAATCATTATCTTCTATTGTAGGTTAAATTCATTAATAAAGGTATTAGTTTTTGAAGATTTGTAATTAGGAAATAAAAATGCACGATTTTCCATCTGAATCGTGCATTTAATTGATTTTGCTCGTGAAGAGTAAAATTACTAAAGAAGGAGAGCAGAGCCCCATTTAATAATATCAAAGAAGAATTTGTTTTGATTGGTGGCAATGCCATCACCACTTTTCTTCAGTGTGCCATCGTCATTTTTCGTTTCATCTACCATGCCATTTACATACTGGCCTTTCACCACATCTAAGTCTTCTTTTGCCTGAGTACGTAAGATTTGGCAAGCTTTGGGTTCTAATGCATCGACATCACCAATTTCTGCGCGGAATTTTTTAAATTGGTAGGTCGCATAATTCATCGATTTTTCATCTTTTTGAATCATTTTTACATAGTCTTCACCTATGATTTTTTCTAACGGATAGAAAAAGACATATTGGGAATGAATATAGCTATCTTCTTTGGCAAAATGTTGTTGCTGAATGCGAGTTAAATTTGGATAGATACATTGTTCAGCTTGTTTACTTGCTACAGCCCATGTTTTCGCATTGGCATCAGACAGGAGATAGTCTGCTTGTGCGAATTCAGCAGGAATAGTTGATTGTGATGAACCAAATAAACTACAAGCATTCAATAACATGATGCTGCTTAAAAAAATAATTTTTTTCACTTAAATTTCCTTATAACATCTAGAATGGCAAAATTTTAACAACAACAATCTGATTGTAAAGTGATTCTCTAATTGAGAAGTGATTTTCTTTCCCGAACTAAAAAACTTCCGCTATAATGACCGCACTTTTTACACTTATAAAGGAAAGAACAATGCAAAATCCAAAAGATGATGTTTTATATGCACCAGTTGAGTGGGTTGATTACAGTGAAGGTTATACTGATA
>JABZLU010000223.1:0-2184 GCA_015256605.1 Solobacterium sp. | reverse complement strand
TCAACCATCTTTCCTTCAAAATGCAATCCATGATATAAAACTAAATCTGCATTTTGTAGTTTTGTATTATCTTCAGGCTTAGCCTCATAGGTATGCGGATCTTCTCCTGCCGGGATAATCAGTTGTGTATCAACCTTATCTCCTACAAGAACATTCACCATGTCTTCTAAAAATGAGGTTGTCACTACAACATTTAATTTATCTGATTTCTTTGTAGAACCTGTTGTCATACTTGATTTATTTCCTGCACACGCAGTCATCATAGCAATCGCTATGACTAACAATATTTTCTTAATCATAATTCCTCCATAAGTTAGTTTATACTAACTACAGTTAAAGAATACTGCGTTTTATAGTTAGTGTCAACTAACTTGTTTATAAACTTTTAGAAATTAATAAAAGATGGATGTTCACCCATCTTTTATTGCTTATTTACCAAATCTTTCCTTAAGACGTGCTAACGCATCGTCCATGGATACTTCTTTCTTTATTGGCTTATTTTGTTTTGGTCTTTGATTGTTATGCTTTCCAACAGCTGCTTTACGATGACGATATGCCGCATCACGTTGTTCTAATTGATCAAGCGGCAGTAAGGATAACTGTACACGATTTCTTGCTTCATCGATTTGATATACCCAAACCTTAATAATATCATTGACTGCCACACACTCAGATGGATGAGAAATTCTCTTCATCGACATATGAGATAAGTGAACTAAGCCATCTTCATGTAGACCAATATCCACAAAGGCACCAAAATCTACTACGTTTCGAACTGTGCCAGATAACTGATCCCCTACATGTAGATCTGAGATATTCAGTACATCACTCTTAAGAAGTGCACCATCAAATTGTTCACGGTAGTCTCGTAATGGTTGACGAATCGCTTCTTCGATGTCCTTAAGTGTATATTCATCAATACCAAGTTCTGCTGTCTTTTCCTTAGGGAAAGAGATATCTGCTTCACCAAGTTTTGTAATACCACATGCTTGCATGAGTTTACGTGCGGCTTCGTAACTTTCTGGGTGAATGGATGTTTGATCAAGCGGTTCATCACCATCTGTGATACGCAAGAAACCTGCACACTGTGTAAATGCCTTTGGACCTAACTTCTTAACCTTCAGCAATTGTTTACGATTCGTAAAGCGTCCATTTTCGTTACGGTAGTTTACGATTTCTTGTGCTGTACCACTATTTAAACCAGAAATATGTGTGAGTAACTCTAGGGAAGCTGTATTTAAATCTGCACCAGTGCGGTTTACTGACTTCAATACAACCTCATCAAGTCTTTCTGCTAATGCCTTCTGTGGAAGGTCGTGTTGGTATTGACCTACACCGATAGATTGTGGATCAATCTTAATTAGCTCTGCAAGTGGATCAAGTAAGCGTCTTCCAATCGATACTGCAGAACGCTCTTCAACTTCAATATCTGGGAACTCTTTACGTGCTGCTTCTTGTGCTGACCATACAGAAGCACCTGCCTCTGATACGATTGCATAGGAAACATCTAACTTCTGTTCATGGATCAGTTCAGCGACTAACTTCTCACTTTCACGAGATGCAGTACCATTACCGATTGCGATAATCTGTACATGATACTTTTGGATAAGTGCTAGTAACTTCTTCTTAGAAGTTTCAATATCTTCGCCCTTCTTTGAGAATGGGAAAATCTTACTAACAGTTAACATCTTACCAGTTTCATCAATAACTGCTAACTTACAACCATTGAAGAAACCAGGGTCAAATCCTAATACAATTCTTCCCTTTAATGGAGCTTGTAAGAGTAACTTCTCTAAGTTCATAGAGAAGATTTCAATGGACTTATTCTGTGCTCTTTCACTTAACTCAGAACGAATTTCACGTTCGATAGATGGGAATAATAGACGATCACAACCATCTATAACCGCTTCATTTAAAGTCTCTTCAACAATTGTTGTTTGGGCTTTAAGAAGTGTCTTTAATGCATTCTTCTTTAACTGTTCATCATCGAAGACAAAGGAAACTGTAATAACTTTTTCTTTCTCGGCACGATCAATTGCCATAATACGGTGATCTGCGAGTTGAGAAATCTTTTCACTACGATCGTAGTACATTTCATAGACTTTATTTTCATCAACTGCATCCTTCTTTAACTTTGTCTGAAGAACACCTGCCTGCATGATAGTATCTTTAAATGCCCAACGC
>JABZLU010000222.1:0-2187 GCA_015256605.1 Solobacterium sp. | reverse complement strand
CATTTAAGGAGGTTTAACATGAAAACAAAGAAACAAACACTGCTATTTAACATATTCGTATCAATGGGTATTGCCGCAATGATGTTTATTATCGTTGGAGTTATTATTGACTGTATCTTCCATGGAAATATGGAAATGAAAAATTACGCATTTTCTAAGATGGCTATCGCAACCGTCGTAATTGGACTTGGCTTTGGGATACCTGCGGTAGTTTATGACAATGAGAAGTTATCACTTTTTACACAGACAATTATTCATATGGGTACTGGTTGTATTGTTATGACTGTTACTGCGTATCTTGTAGGTTGGATTCCTATGAATCATGGGCCACTACTAATGATTGCGATACTCTTAGAAGAGATTGCCGTTGCATTTGGGATTTGGTTTCTATTCTACCTAAAACAAAAAAGACTTGTAACACAGATGAATCAACGTATCTCAAAAATAAATCATGAATAACATAATGGTCTACTTTGCGGTAGACCATTATTTTTCTGATTAGGGTGATAAATTATTAATTACATATTATGATAGTAGGGTGCTTTAAAAGGAGATTTTTATGAAGTGGTATGAGAATGCGGTGTTCTATCATATTTATCCATTAGGATTAACGGATGCTCCGAAGAATAATGATTATCAAATTACAGAACATCGTTTGAATCAATTAGGCCCTTGGATCAAACATATCAAGGAAATTGGCTGTAATGCGTTATATATTGGACCATTATTTGAATCGGTTGGACATGGATATGAAACAACCGATTACTATAAGTTGGATTCTAGACTTGGTGATAATGATGATCTAAAGAAGTTTGTAAAAGAATGTCATCATCAAGGTATCTACGTAATCTTTGATGGTGTCTTTAATCATACGGGAAGAGATTTCTTCGCGTTTAAGGATATTCAACACAATCGTGAAAGCTCTCAATATAGAGATTGGTATTGTAATGTGAATTTCCAGGGGAATAATGAATATAATGATGGTTTCTCCTATGACAACTGGGGTGGTTATAACTTACTCGTGAAACTCAACCAACAAAATCCTGCGGTTAGAAAATACCTATTGGATGTGGTGAAATATTGGGTAAGTGAGTTTGATGTGGATGGTATTCGACTAGATGCGGCAGATGTATTAGACTTTGGCTTTATGCATGAGTTACGTATGCTGGCGAATGAAATCAAGCCTGAATTTTGGTTGATGGGGGAAGTGATTCATGGCGACTATAGTCGTTGGGTAAATCCTGATATGTTACATTCTGTAACGAACTATCAATTATATAAAGCTCTATATTCTGGACATAATGAACATAATTATTTTGAGATTGCACATACAGTACGTTATCTATTAGATAAAGGTAATCTACCATATCATCTCTATAACTTTGTGGATAATCATGATGTGGAACGTATTTATACAAGACTACTCAACAAACAGGAATTTGTGCCAGTACATATTTTGATGTATACACTACCTGGTATTCCTTCTATTTATTATGGAAGTGAGTTTGGCATTGAAGGAAGAAAAGAAAAACATTCCGATGCAGTATTACGACCTGCGATTAACTTAGAAGATTATTCAAATGCAGTAAGTGAGAATGGCTGTACCAACATTATCGCAAGACTTGGAAAAATTCGACAGAAGAATCCAGTATTTACAGATGGTATTTATCAAGAACTACGATTAACAAATCGTCAGTATGCTTTCTCACGTACAAATGAGATAACACAGGCAATCGTTGTAGTGAATAACGATGAAGCGGATTCATCGTTAGATATTCCAGCAAACGGAACTTATACAGAGCTACTGAGTGGAGAAATTCAAACTGTTGATGGAAATCTACATGTTCATCTGCGTGCATGTTCAGGACAAATCTGGATGAAAGACTATGATGAAACAGTAACTAAGGAAACAGAAGTTAAGATTCCGGAAATCAAACAAGTTGAAGTAAAAGAGGAAACAATCAAGCAGGTAACTGTAGATCATAGTAAATCTTATGAAGAGATGAGTGTTGAAGAACTACAAGCATGTGTTCTAGAAAAACTTGCAAAGAATGGCCCTGTAACAGAACAAATGAAACGTGATGTTGCAAATAACGTTTATCATGATTCGTTGGTCAATTGGGTAAAAAGCTTTAGAAATTAAAAAATACCGCAGCTGCGGTATTTTTAATATTTAGGCTTTACGCT
>JABZLU010000221.1:0-2195 GCA_015256605.1 Solobacterium sp. | reverse complement strand
ATAGATGGTTTCTACTTCGGTAGATACCATCTTTTGTTTTTACTTTGTCCATCTAAAAGCGTATTATGATAAAATAATATTGAGATATTAGAGGTATCCTATGAAGATTATGATAGCGACAGGGGGAACAGGTGGTCACATTAACCCTGCACTAGATTTAGCACATATATTGAAACTACGTAATCCAGAAAATGAAGTGATTTTTGTGGGTTCTGATAACCGTATGGAAGCTACTGTTGTTCCAGAAGCAGGCTACAAATTCTATGGTTTGCATATTACAACAACAGCAGGTTCTATGATTTCAAAAGTAAAATATGCAACTTCTTTGATGCAAGCATATTTTGAATCAAAACAGATACTAAAACAGGAGAAGCCAGATATTTGTATTGCCTTTGGAAATTACATTAGTGTTCCGCTAATTCTTGCGGCACATCATCTTGGTATCAAAACGATGTTGCATGAACAGAATAGTTTTGCTGGAAAAGCAAATAAATTTCTGAGTCATTTTGCAGATGCAGTTGTCGGATGTTATGAAAGCAATAAATCACAGATGCCAAAAGCAAATGTACGTATTTTAGGTAATCCATCCGCATCTGTTGTAAAAGATGTAGTCTTTAATCCGGAAGTGATTGAAAAAATCGGATTATCCAAAGATATTCCATTTGTTGTATTTATGATGGGATCTTTAGGATCTTCATCCGTTTCTAAAGTTATTGACGAAGCGATTCCACTTTTTGATCAAGACTTTCAGGTTATAATTGTAAGTGGTAAGGCAAATTCTTATCAGTTTCAAAATACAGACTCTGGTAATGTTAAGTTTGTGCCATATATCGATGGGAAACAAGCATTAAAGGGATGTACACTTGCGGTTACGCGTGCAGGTGCTACAACAATCTCAGAAATTTGTGCCTTACCTGCAGCCGCTGTGTTGATTCCTAGTCCATTTGTTGCAAATAACCATCAGGTTTATAACGCTAAAGAACTAGCTGAAAAAGATGCGGCAATTATGATTGAAGAAGGTAAGTTGAGTCCACAATTACTGGCTACAACTGTAAATACACTTGTTCATGATAAACAAACCTGTAACAAGTTAAAAGAAAATGCACATAAGCTTGCGAAAGTGGATGCGGCAAATCAGATGATTGATTGGATTGAGGAGGTATTACATGGATAAAATATTAGAGCGATTAAGTTTTTACGCTACTACTGAAACAGAGAAACCTTTAAGGACGATGACAACACTTCGTATTGGTGGTAATGCAAAGTATGTTGTGTATCCAGAAACATATGTTGCGATTGATGGAGTCTTTCGCATTATCGAGGAGTATCAACTCCCTTTTAAAGTAATCGGTAAGGGTAGTGATTTATTATGTTCTGATGATGAATTTGAAGGTGTTGTTATCTGCTTAGATCGTTTCTTCAATCATCAATACTTTGATGGAAATGACCTCGTGGCAGAAGCGGGATGTTCAATTATTTCATTATCGACAGAAGCCATGAAGCGTGGTCTATCCGGGTTAGAGTTTGCTAGTGGTATTCCTGGTACTGTTGGTGGATGTATCTTTATGAATGCAGGTGCTTATAACATTAGCATGAAAGATGTTGTAAAAGAGGTGCTTGTATATCGTGACCATCAGTTAGTATGGTTAAAGGTATCTGAATGTGATTTCTCTTATCGTCATAGTATCTTCCAATCTAACCCAAAATGGTTGATCTTGGGTGTTCGTTATGGCTTAACACCACAACCAAAGGAAGAAATTGAAGCATTAATGGATTCTCGTCGTAAGAGAAGAGTAGATTCGCAACCATTAAACTTCCCAAGCTGTGGTTCTGTATTTAAGAATCCAGAAGGTCACAATGCATGGCAGCTAATTGATGGGATTGGCTATCGTGGTAAACAAATTGGTGGAGCAATGGTCAGTGATAAACATTGTAATTTTATCTTGAATGTTCATAAGGCAACCGCACTTGAGTATTTGACTTTGATTGAAGAAATTCAAAAAGAAGTAAAGAGAAAATATAATATTGACCTCAAGATGGAAGTGGAGAAGTTCAATTGGAAGTAAAGAAGAATCGATTAAACGCAGATTTTGAGAAGATTCCTGATGCGGTTGAAAGAATCTTTAAAAATAAGCGCTTAGCTGCTAATCTTAAATTATTTCGCTCTAGACAACCGGCATTATTTAACCTAGCAG
>JABZLU010000220.1:0-2200 GCA_015256605.1 Solobacterium sp. | reverse complement strand
GTGCTTCAGTAGACGTCTGGGATAGGTGGTCATCACAAGATGGTGGCCGCTATCATGCAGGCGAATGCGAAAAGAAATGGGATTCATTTATCAATACCGGGATCACCGGTAATACCATCTTTAAGATGGCAAGTGAAAATGGGTATATTTCTGCAGACTACCAGCCAATTATAAAAGGTGGTGCACGCGAACTATTTGATGGCGAAACTGTTGAATTTAACTATCGTGTAATTGATAAAAGCATGATGGATTATGAGAAGTT
Organism: Solobacterium sp.; assembly: GCA_015256605.1. Classification (GTDB taxonomy): domain Bacteria; phylum Bacillota_I; class Bacilli_A; order Erysipelotrichales; family Erysipelotrichaceae; genus Bulleidia. Next base: position 1,938 of record JABZLU010000220.1, on the reverse strand, counting down.
ACCTGAAGTCAAAAATTGGAATCCAGTCGAAGATATTAGAAAGTATTTATCAGTAATCTACGCACCTAATGACCACGTGGCATATTGCGTCAAATGTTTCCAAGATCAGGATGGTAAGTATCATCCTGGTCAAAGAAACTATGACAGAACTGCCGGTAGATTAATGGATGAATTGGACCACGCTAACAAGATTGAAGATGTGTTCTATGATTACGACCACAATTGTGGCGCATGGATTAGTTTCAATCCTATGGATGGTGGCGGTTGCAAGATTGACAATATCACAGATTTCAAATATGCGCTGGTTGAATCAGACACCCAAAACATCGACATGCAGTACTCGCTTATGACAAAGCTGGAATTACCAATCGCAGCTTTAGTGCACTCAGGCAATAAAAGCATTCATGCCATCGTACGTATTGAAGCATCCAATGAAAAAGAGTATTCCAGACGTGTAGATTACTTATTCAAAGTATGTAAACAGAACGGATTGGATGTAGATACATCAACAAAAAATCCAAGCCGATTAAGTAGAATGCCTGGCTTCGAGCGTGGCAACAATCGACAGTACCTCATCGCAACAAACATCGGTAAGGAGTCCTGGAATGATTGGGTAGAATACATCGAATCAATTAACGATGATTTACCTGATCCAGAGAGCCTTGAAGATGATTGGAGCAATCTTCCTGAGTTAGCGCCATGCTTAATCAATGACGTGCTCAGACAAGGCCATAAGATGCTTATAGCAGGGCCATCTAAAGCAGGTAAGTCGTTTGCATTGATTGAGTTAACAATTGCGATTGCAGAGGGCTGCAAGTGGCTTAATAAATGGGATTGCGCGCAAGGTAAAGTTCTATATATAAATCTTGAATTGGATCGTGCGAGCTGCTTACACAGATTTAAAGATGTGTACGAAAAATTAGGAATTCAAAGACCAAACCTAAGAAATGTTGAAATTTGGAATCTACGTGGTAATGCTGTCCCAATGGATAAGTTAACACCTAAGTTAATCAGACGTGCACAGAAAAAGAACTACATTGCTGTTATTATCGACCCGATCTATAAAGTCATTACAGGTGACGAAAACAGTGCCGAGCAAATGGCCAAGTTTACCAATCAGTTTGATAAAGTTGCCAGTGCATTAAACTGTGCTGTTATCTACTGTCACCATCACTCAAAAGGTTCACAGGGTGGAAAAAAATCAATGGATAGAGCCAGTGGTTCGGGAGTGTTCGCACGCGATCCAGATGCAATGATAGACCTCATTCAGATACCTTTAAACGATGGTGTAACAGAACAACAGATAAACAAAGCTGTGTGTGATGAATGGGCAAGAGTCATAAAGCAATACAGTCCAGAATACTACGAAACGATTCCGTATGATGATTTTATGAGCAGAAAACAGATGGGTGGCCATTTATACGATTCTGTGACAATCAAGAGAAAACTTAACGATAAGCAGATTGAAATCATCACACAACAAGCGGAGTTAAAGGCATCACAAATGACAGCTTGGCGAGTAGATATGACACTTAGAGAATTTCCTAAACCGCAGCAAACTGACATTTGGTTCAACTATCCGATTCATACAGTTGATACCACAGGAGTGCTTGCGGATATACCACTTGATGAAGAGTTACCTTCATGGCAACGTGCAATGAAAGCAAGAAAAACACCTGAAGAGAATTCAAATCAACGGTTAAATGAGTTTGGAATTGCGTTTGAAAATCTATCACAAGAACATGATGAAGTGACTGTCGGAATGCTTGCAGATGAATTAGTAACTACGAAAGCAACTGTCTGGAATCGTTTAAAAGAAGCGAAGCATTTATATCAAACAAAATCACTTGGAAGAGGAAAAGAAACGGTTGTCACAAAAAGAGAACAACCTATCAAAAATACATAAAACTTAATTTTTTACAGGTTGTATATGCATAA
>JABZLU010000021.1:0-9891 GCA_015256605.1 Solobacterium sp. | reverse complement strand
GTATGGCAGTTCGTGCAAATGATGAAGCGATACCAACATTCAATACTACTCCACCAATCAGTAACGATGCTAGTAAGCAATTCAAGGGATGGTTCTATAGCGATGCATCTGGTAATGTTCTTCCATTTGATGCAAATACAACGGAAGTACTAGAAACAATGAATGTATTTGCGATGTGGGAAGAAGTACCACAACCAATCGTTACACCAACACAACCATCACAACCAGCTACATCAGTAACACCAAAGACAAGTGATAACACGAACATTGGATATCAGATTGGTGTGTTACTAGTAAGTTTAAGTGCAGTAGTGATTTTATTGAAAACACGTAATCTAGTTACAAAGTAATAAATTAATATAAAGTTATCCGGTAAAATGGATAACTTTTTTCTGCAAAGTATGCTTGACATATAATGCAAAGTTAACTATACTTTAAATGCAAAGCAAACTTTGCGTATATATCGATATATCAGATAGGAGCATAAAGGTGAAAAATAGAATAAAGGAACTCAGAAAGGAACATAAGTTATCTCAGGGTGAACTTGCGGACTTGGTTGGTACGACAAGACAGACGATAACTTCAATTGAAGTAGGGAAGTATACTGCCTCATTACCACTAGCGTATAAGATTGCAAAGCAATTTTCATTAAGTATTGAAGAAGTATTTGATTTTTCGGAATTAGAGGAAGAGGAATAAACATGGATAAGAAATTATTAAAGGCAAAACAAGAATTACAAAAATATACAAATATTTGGATAGTGATTGCGATATGTTCAGTATTGATTCTTGTTGTAAATAGATTCGGATATTTGACAAAATCATATGCAGATAGTCACTTTGCTAACTATATGAATGGATTGTATACGGGGCTATTTATTGTAATAATCATAGGTGCTGGGTGTACTATTGCAAAGAATTATAAAGCGATGAAGAATGAAAAAGATTTGATGCGTTTATATAATGAGATGCATGATGAAAGATGCCGTCAGATTGAATTAATGTCTAAACGTCAAGCATTTTTGATTGCGGAAGATTTATTGTTAGTAGTTGCTGTGATTGCGAGTTTCATAAATTCTTATCTATTTGCTGGTATCATCATTTCAATGATTGTATTTATCTTTACTTCTATTATCTGTAAGGAATACTACAAGAGAACTTATACAGGAGAAGAGTAAGAAAACTATGACAATAAAGATATTATTTGTTTGTCATGGAAATATCTGTCGTTCGCCTATGGCGGAGTATATCTTTCGTAAACTAGTGAGTAATGCTGGCGTAAGTGATCAGTTTGTGATAGCGTCTGCTGCAACTAGTTCGGAAGAAATATGGAATGGTAGGGGTAACCCAGTATATCCTGCTGCGAAACAGAAACTATATGAACATGGTATGAACTGCGATGAAAAACGAGCTCGTCAAATCACTGCGAAGGATTATGCATATTATGATCTGTTAATCGGTATGGATGAGATGAATATCCGCAACATGCAAGAAATGTTTCATAATGATCCAGATAGAAAGATACATCTATTGCTAGAATATACAGGGATTTGTAGAGGAATTTCTGATCCTTGGTATAGTGGCGATTTCAATACAGCGTATCGTGAAATTGAAGAGGGCTGTATTGCGCTATTTAAATATCTTACAAATGAATTGAAATGAAACTGGACATCTACTATAGTGGATGTCTTTTTTGTAACTGCTTTCTTTTTCAAAATATAAAAAATCAGGCAGAGTTAGTATGTTTTATCGTTGAATCAACTATAATTTTTTGATGAAAAGTACTATAATTAAGGCGCTAATGTTTATGGGAGGTAACTATGGAAATAGAAGTGATTCAAGATCTTATTAAGATGGATGAAGAAACTCGCAATAAGATTAATAATGCCCATGAATTGAAGTACAAATTGAAGCAGGCAATTGAGCAGGAGAAAAAGAAACTGACGGATGAGGCTTGGGCCAACGTAGAGGCGCAGGTTAAATCAATGCGTGAAGAAATTCGTACGACTCATGAGAAGAAACAAGCAGAAGCAAAAGCAATGTATGAGAAAGAATCAAAGCGTATCACTGACATGTTTAATGCAAATAAGGAACGCTGGATTCAAATGATTGCGGATTATACTGTTAGAAAAAGAGAACAGGAGTAACGAATGAGCAAATCAAGTAATGCGATTACCGCTAAGGCGAGAGCGATGCTTGCAGAACATTTGAAACCTGTTGATTACGCAACGATGTTACAAAGAAAGACGGTTGGTGATATTGCGATATTTTTACAAAGTCAACCTCTTTATAAAGAATCTTTGGAGGGAATTAATCCAAAGTCAATTCATCGTGGTCAGTTAGAGGTTTTACTTCGTACAGGTGTATTCAATCGGTTTGCAAAGTTGATTCGCTATGCGGATGATAACGCAAAACATTTTGGTCATATTGCGGTCATGGAAACTGAAATTGAATTAATTTTGATGAAGTTACACTCATTATCTGATCAGGATAATGAAATGTTACGACAAAATATGATTTCTAAGTTACCGCTATATATCGGAAGTTATACTTCATTCCCACTAGAGGAATTGGCGGATAGTGCTTCTTTCCAAGATGTATTGATGTTATTGAAGGATACTTCATATTATGAGGTGTTAAAGAAGTATGAGCAAAAATCCTTAGAGGATATGGATTTTATCAATTTGGAACATTCCTTACGTACTAGATATTATGCAACGTGTTTGGAGACGATTGAAAAGTACTCTAATACTACTTCGAAGGAAAAAATGAAAGAAATTATCTTATCTCGTATTGAGTTAGAGAATATCGCGATTATTTATCGTTTGAAAAAGTACTTTACTGTTTCCAAGGAATTCATTAAGCAGATGTTAGCTGACTACTGTTGTTTCTTTAGAATGAAAGATTTATACGACATGGTTGACAATGATACTGCCGAACAGGTGATTCAGCGCTTAGAAAAATCAAGATATAAAGCGTATCTATCGAATCAGAAATTCCTTTATATTGAACACTACGCGCAGCGTATTACGTTCAATATGAGTGCACATTTCATTCGTACGGATCCGGATCCGAATCTATCATTACTAGCATATGTATTACTAGCGGATATTGAGATTCAAAATGTTATCGATATTATCGAAAGTGTTCGATATCAGATTCCACAAGAGCGTGTGAAAGCACTGCTGATTTATTAAGAAAGGATTGCACATGGCTATAGAAAAAATGAAGTTCGTCAGTGCATGCACAGACCCAGAACATCGAGATGAAATGTTGCTGGCAGGGATGAACACAGGTCTGTTACAGCCAGTGATAGCAACCAAAATTATCAATGATGATAACAATGGAAGCGTCATTAGTACAGAAAATCCATATCAGGATTACGTACAGACATTTAAGAGTATTGCGCATGCAGTTGGATGTGATTTAAACGTAAAGGAAAAGATTACATCTAGTTATACCAATGCTGAGATTGAAGCATATATTAAAGAGTTAAATGAAGAGTTTGGTTTAGATAATGTTGCACAAAGCGAAACATTATCGCCTGATGATGAAAAAGCTTTGAAGGAATTAAGTGTATTAAACTTTGAAAAGATGCATGCATGTAACTATCTAAACTTTGGTTTTGGTAGATTACCAATGGATAGCTTTAAGAAGTTGTCTTTGTATCGTGAAGAGATGTTTGTATTACATCGTTTACATTCCACCGCACAATATGTGTGGCTTGTATATGTAACGAGTGATACTTATGCTGCTAAAACTTTCAAGATTTTCCAAAGTTTATTCTTTGAACCAATCACGATTCCAAAGTTTGATATTCAGGAAAGAGTTGAACAATGTCGTATCAAGATGGTTGATATGTATTCCTATTGTGTGCGTCAAAGTTCTATCTGCAATATGTATCCATATGTTGCAGTGTTAGACCAAAAACAGATTCTTAGTGGATTTGTAAAGGCTTCTGATGTTGAAACATATAAAGCAGCCTTTAGTGGACTACCTGTAGATTTTAGAATCAAAGATCCAAATGAAGTGAAGGATATCAAGTGTCCAACACTATTAAAGAATAGTTGGTTCTTTAGACCATTTGAATTATTCATTGAGATGTATGGACTACCTGCATATGATGATTTTGATCCAACAGTCTTTATTGGAATCACGTACTGTATCTTGTTTGGTATCATGTTTGGTGATTTTGGCCAAGGACTTGTACTGATGATTCTTGGTTTCTTATTCGAAAAGAAGGGCAAGTTATTTGGTATTGTTGGTAGAGTTGGTATTACATCATCAATCTTTGGTTTCCTGTTTGGCTCTGTATTTGGACATGAAACACTTCTAAATCCAATACATCAATCTTTATTTGGTGTAAGAGACAAGTTATTTGAAGTTATGGCTTCATCCAGTACGATGGTGCTTCTGATTGGTGCGATTGCGATTGGTTCAGTACTCATCTTAGTGACGATGATTATGAATATGTGGAATCGTGCTCGTAAGAAAGAGTGGGCTGAATTCTTGTTCTCACAGAATGGCGTTGCAGGATTTGTATTCTATGGATTTATCATTGTGGCTGCTGTGTTACTAGTTGTAGCTAAGATAAATGTACTGAAACCATTGTTTGTAGTTCCATTTATTGTTGTCCCAGTCATCTTATTATGATGAAGGAAGCTTTTGAAAGAAAGTTTGAAGGACACTCATTCAAGCCAGAAGATGGCTGGGGAAATTACTTCTTAATGAGTTTCTTTGAAACATTTGAAATATTATTGAGTTTTGTCACAAACTCCATGTCATATCTGCGTGTTGGTGGTTTCGTATTAAGCCATGCAGGCATGATGCTTGTTGTAATGACGCTAGTAAAGATGACAGGTAATGCAGGGATTATCATTGCAGTACTTGGTAACATCTTCGTTATGGCGTTAGAAGGTTTGATCGTTGGTATTCAGACATTACGTTTGGAATACTATGAAATGTTTAGCCGTTACTATAACGGTGGTGGAATTAAATATCAGGCATATACTGCCGAAGATGCAGAATAAAACACTTAGGAGGAGAAATCATGTTATTATCTACAAAAGAAATTTTATTACCATTAATTGCTGTTATTTTAGTTGTTGGTCCACTATGGATCCTATTACGTAAAGGTATCAATACTACAAATGCTAAGACAAGAATTCTTGCACAGGTTGCTATCTTTGCTGGTGTATTCTTAGTTGTATTATTATTCCAAGCTCACTCATATACTGCTTTGGCTGAAGAGGCTAGCAAGACTGCTGCTACAGGTGATTTAGCTAAAGGTTTAGGATTTATCGCTGCCGGTCTTTCTGTTGGTGGTGCTTGCTTAGGTGCAGGTTTAGCCGTTGCTTCTGCTGCTCCAGCTGCTATCGGTGCTGTTTCTGAAAATGGAGACAACTTCGGTCGTGCTATTATCTTCGTTGCCCTTGGTGAAGGTGTTGCGATTTACGGTTTGCTAATTTCTATCTTGATTATCAATGCACTCTAAGGAAGCTGCATGAAAGCATATTGTATTAGTGATAATACCGACACGTTAATGGGAATGCGTCTTGCTGGATTTGAAGGCATCGTATTACATGAACGTCAAGAAATATTAGATAAACTTAATCAGTTAATTGCTGATCCAGATATTGCGATTGTCTTAATGACGACCAAAGCGATGGAACAGGTTGCTGATGTTGTCGCAAGAAAGAAATTAGTATTACAACGTCCATTAATTACTGAGATTTCTGACCGTCATGGTTCCGCTAAGATTGGCGAAACAATTGACCGTTATATCAGTGAGGCAATTGGCGTAAAACTATAGAGGTGAGCAATGGAAGAATTTGAAGAGAAAATAATCAAATCCATTAAATCCGATATGCTGAACCAATCTACTTTAGTAGAAGAAACTGTTATGAAGGAAATTCAAATGATGCACGATGAACAGTTGAATTACTTCATGGTAGGACTAAAGAAGGAAACAGAAGCCTATCTTGAAAAAGAAACAAACGATTTACGTTTAAGTGCTTCTTCACAGCTATCTCAAGAAACTTTAAAGATCAAGCACGATTTGTTAAAGCTGCGTATGGATTTTATTAATCAATTGCTAGAAGGTGCTAGTAAGAAGATTGAAGACTTTGTTAAGTCTAGCCAATATAAAGAATATCTTGTAGAGAATATTAATCTGATTAAGGTTACCCCTACAGGTATCTTTACAGTTAGAAAACAAGATGAAGAATTGTTCAATGAATTATTAAAAGAGAAAAATATTACAGCGAATGTTCAAACTGGATATTTCCGCTTTGGTGGATTTACATATTCGGATTTGGAAAATCGTTTGGAATATCGTTGCGATTTGAGTGAGAAACTTGAAGAAGCACGTCTCTTATTCCGTGAACATTCTGGATTCATCATTACGGAAGGAAGTGACAATCATGAGTGATGTAATTTATTCGATTAATGGTTCAGTTATTTCCGTCATCAACACGAAATCTTTCTCCATGCGTGAGATGGTGTATGTTGGTGAGAAGGAACTTCTAGGTGAAGTAATCCGTGTTGATGAAGATAAAACAATGATTCAGGTATATGAGTCCACGACAGGATTAAAACCAAATCAACCAGTTAAAGGAACAGGTCATTTATTAAACGCTACATTAGGTCCTGGTATGTTACGTAATATCTATGATGGTATTCAAAGACCACTAGATGAGATTGCCAAGGAACAGGGTGCCTTCATTGCGGAAGGTAAATCTGTACCTGCACTTGATCTTGAAAAGAAATGGAATGTGACGATGTTAGTAAAGGAAGGCGATACTGTTAAAGAAGGACAAATCTTTGCTACAACCCCTGAAACATCATTAATTGAACATCGTTCTTTGATTCCGGTTGGTTTAAACGGTACGGTTGTAAAAGCACTACCAAGTGGAGAATATACTGTTAATGATGTATTACTCGTTGTAAAGAGTGAATTTGATGAGGCAGAGGTTGAAGTAAAACTGATGCAGCAATGGGCAATTCGTAACCCACGTCCAATTATCAAACGTGAGCCTATCTCAATTCCTTTGATTACAGGACAGCGTGTTATTGATACAATGTTCCCAATCGCTAAGGGTGGTTCTTCTGCAATTCCTGGAGGCTTTGGTGCAGGTAAGACAATGCTTCAGCACCAGATTGCCAAGTGGTGTGATGCGGATATCATCATCTATGTAGGTTGTGGTGAACGTGGTAACGAAATGACACAGGTTCTAGAAGAATTCGCAGAATTAATTGACCCTAAGTCTGGCAAGCCATTGTTAGACCGTACGGTATTGATTGCGAATACTTCAAACATGCCAGTAGCTGCGCGTGAAGCGTCTATCTATACTGGTGTTACTATGGCTGAATACTATCGTGATATGGGATATCATGTAGCGCTTATGGCCGACTCTACATCTCGTTGGGCTGAAGCCTTACGTGAAATTTCTGGCCGTTTGGAAGAAATGCCTGCAGAAGAAGGCTTCCCAGCATACTTACCATCACGTATCGCACAGTTCTATGAACGCGCGGGTATGGTAGATGCGTTATCTGGTAAAAAGGGTTCTGTTACTTTAATCGGTGCAGTATCACCACAGGGTGGTGACTTCTCAGAGCCAGTTACACAGAATACAAAACGTTTCGTACGTAGTTTCTGGGCCCTAGATAAATCACTTGCATATATGCGTCACTATCCAGCTGTAAACTGGACAGATAGTTACTCTGAATATATCGATGATTTAACACGTTGGTATGATAAGAATGTAGCTCATGACTTTATTGACTTACGTCAAGAAATGCAGTCTATTTTACATGAAGAAGCACAGTTAATGGAAATCGTTAAGTTGATTGGTTCTGACGTATTACCTGAAGATCAAAAGTTAACACTAGAGATTGGACGTGTTGTACGTGTTGGATACCTCCAACAAAACTCTTTCCATCCAGAAGATACTTACGTTTCACTTGAGAAACAATACAAGATGTTAAAGGTAATTCATTACCTAAGACAAGCATGTACACCATATGTTCAAAAGCATATTCCTGTATCTCTCATGACACAGACAGGTGTATTTGATGAAGTTATCAAGATGAAATATGATGTACCAAATAACAATCTAGCATTGCTCGATACATACAATGAGAAGATTGATGCTGCATTAGCATCAATTCAATAAGAGAGGAGGATTTCAATGAGTTTACAGTTATTAGGTTTAGATGAAATCCAAGGCTCTCTTGTTGCATTGGATCATGTAAAGAATGTTTCAAACGAAGAAATGGTTTCAATTCTCTTAAACAATGGCTCAAGACGTAAAGGTAGAGTTGTTGAGATTGAAGGAGAACGTGCCATTATTCAGGTGTTTGAAGGAACAGATGGATTAGGTAAAACTAATACAAAGACAAAGTTATTAGGACATCCAATGGTATTAGGTGTATCCAAAGAAATTCTTGGTCGTACATTTAATGGTGTAGGTGATCCAATTGATAATCTGGGTCCTGTATACATCAACAAATATGAAGATGTAAATGGTAAGCCTTTAAACCCAGTTTCTCGTGAATATCCACGTAACTACATCAATACAGGTATCTCTGCGATTGATGGATTAAATACTTTAATTCGTGGACAGAAATTACCTATTTTCTCTGGCTCAGGTTTACCACATGATAAGCTTGCTAGCCAGATTGTTAGACAGGCATCGCTTACAGGACAAGATGCGGAAAACTTCTGTATCGTATTTGGTGCGATGGGTGTTAAGAATGACGTAGCGGATACATTCAGACGTTCTTTTGAAGAGACTGGTGTAATGGATAAGGTATGTATGTTTATCAACTTATCTGATGACCCAATCCTTGAAAGAATTATGACTCCACGTTGTGCATTAACAGCTGCTGAATATCTTGCGTATGAATGTGATATGAACGTTCTTGTTATCTTGACCGATATGACAGCGTATTGTGAAGCTGTACGTGAGTTCTCATCCTCTAAGGGTGAAATTCCTTCACGTAAAGGTTTCCCTGGATACATGTACTCTGATTTGGCTTCGCTATATGAAAGAGCAGGTATCGTCAAAGGTGGTAAGGGTTCTGTTACACAGATTCCTATCTTAACGATGCCTAACGATGATATTACTCACCCAGTACCTGACTTAACTGGATATATTACTGAAGGTCAGATTGTATTGGATCGTGACTTATATCTCAATAACATCAATCCACCAATTGGAATTCTATCTTCATTATCACGTTTGATGAAGGATGGTATTGGTGAAGGTTATACAAGAGCAGACCACCAAGATGTTGCGAACCAGTTATTTGCATGTTATGCAAAAGTGCAGGACGCAAGATCTCTAGCAAGTGTTATCGGTGAAGATGAATTATCTCCATTAGATAAACAATATATTGCGTTCGGTAAGAGATTTGAATCTATATTCCTAGGACAGGGATATCGTGTTAATCGTTCTATGAAGGAAACACTTGGACTTGGTTGGGCATTACTATCCTTACTTCCTAAGGAAGCGTTAGATCGTCTTGATCCTAAGATCATTGAAGCTAACTACGACTCTGAACACGCTGAGCATACGATTCAGTTAATTATTAAAGGAGAAGAGTAGTTATGGCAACGCAGGCAGTTGCGACAAAGGGTAATCTTATCAAAGCCCGCAAATCCCTGGGTCTTGCTCAAAACGGCTTTGAATTAATGGATCGTAAGCGTAATATCTTGATTCGTGAAATGATGTCTCAAGTTGAGAAGGTAAAGATTCTACGTGAACAGATTACCAGTGCGTATCAAACAGGATACTATTTACTACAACAGGCAAATATGTCTAGTGGTATGATTACTGCAATCACAGAACAGATTAAAGTAGATGATTCAATCAAACTCACATATCGTAG
>JABZLU010000219.1:0-2213 GCA_015256605.1 Solobacterium sp. | reverse complement strand
GTTTCCACGCACAGACAAGACAACTTGGTATACTTAGTATTCGCTTGTTTCATGTAGAAAATATTTATTTACTTCCAAAAGAATAAAACGAATGTAGTTTCAATACGGATTTTTGAAGAAAATTTCATTAGCTAGAATCGGATGGTGATATATTGAAAGTTAATATTAAAAAAGTAAATTCATATGATGATGAACATGCTGAAGTAAGTGTTGTTGAAGTGACAGATACAATTCAAAGTGCAATCGATACACTTGAAAATAACTATCGTGTTATCGCTGCGCGATACAATGATCAGACTGTCATGTGTCAGATTGATAAAATCTACTATATTGAATCTGTAGATAAGAGAACTTATATCTATACGAAGGATAATACTCTCGAAGTTTCATATCGACTATATGAACTTGAAAGTGAATTAACTCGTAATTTCTTCAGAGCCGCAAAGGCAATGATTATCAACATTCGAAAGATCAAATCTGTCAAATCTGAAATTAACGGTAGGATGACGGCAGAACTTTTAAATGGAGAACAAGTTATCATCGCAAGAAGTTATGTGAAAGAATTAAAAGAAAGGCTAGGAATCTAACATGCAAAAAGCAAAAATTATCTTTAATCAGACGATAATGATTTCTACAGCCATTCTATTTGGGCTTGGGATACAAATGATTATCCAACATTTTATTTCAGGCTCAGAGACGCTAGTGTTAGGTTGGTATATTCCTATTTCTATTTGTTTAACTGGCTTTCTATGTTCATTACCTACTTATTTCCTTTTGGATTTAGATTCATTAGAGAAAAAGGTTATGTGGATGAGAATTGGAATTCACTTTATATTAGTTGGTGGAATTGTAGTTTTATGCGGTTATCTTTTTGACTGGTATGGAGATTTATTTGATGTACGTAAGATTGTTATCATGTACAGTATTATCTATGTATTTGTATGGATCATTACTGCATGGATTGCTAAATCAGATGAGATAAAAATCAATGCGGCAATCAAAGACATGCACGATTCAGAATAAGAAAATTAGATAATGAAAATAGATGTGTTTAAAGAAAATGTGCAACTCAGTAGCCTGTATATGCAGGTTGGTAGAGTAGCACTTTTTTTATTATTTCACGGTGATACTATGCAATCAGAAAGAAAAAGATCCAGGAGGAGTTATTACTATGAATGCAATTACAGTGAAAAACTTAACAAAGAAATATGATAAGACAACTGCAGTAGACAATATCTCATTTGAGGTAAAAGAGGGAGAGTTCTTCGCCTTTCTTGGTGAGAATGGTGCAGGTAAATCTACCACGATTAATATGCTATGTACAATCTTCGATAAGACAGCAGGGGATGTACAGATATTTGATTATACATTAGGAAAAGATGATGACAAGATTCGTGAGAACATTGGAATAGTTTTCCAGAATTCAGTTCTAGATGGAAAGCTAACTGTCAAAGAAAATCTACTAACAAGAGCTTCCTATTATGGAATTAATAAACAAGAAATTATGGAACGTTTACATCCATTAATGCATGCTTTTGAATTAGAAAGTATTTGGAATCGTAAGTACGAGAAACTATCTGGAGGACAACGAAGAAGAGTCGATATTATTAGAGCGCTATTACATAATCCAAAGATTCTGTTTTTGGATGAACCAACTACTGGACTTGATCCAGTATCTAGAAAAGTAGTGTGGGAGTATATTGACTATCTTCGTAAAGAGAAGCACATGACAATATTCCTTACGACACACTACATGGAAGAAGTCAGAGATGCGGATAGAGTGGTGATACTAGATAAAGGACATATTATCGCAAATGATACTCCTGCAGGTTTAAAGAATAAGTATTCAAATACAAAACTCATCTGGTATACAGAACAAAACAGTGAAAATGAAAAGTTAATTAGTGAATTTGCATACAGATATGAAGTTGATCACTATATCGTGAAGTTAGAATCGCAAAAGGAATTTAATTTAACAGAATTTGTATATCATAATCGTCATCAAATTACGGATTATGAAATCGTAAAAGGAAGTATGGATGATGTATTCCTGAATTTAACAGGTAGAAAGCTTGGTGAATAATATGAGAAGTTTTTTAGGACTAACAAAAAGAAATTTATTACTATTTTTTAAGGATAAGCAATCTATTATATTTTCATTACTAACATCAATGATTGTACTGGCATTGTATCTACTATTCTTAAAAGATACA
>JABZLU010000218.1:0-2232 GCA_015256605.1 Solobacterium sp. | reverse complement strand
ATGTTATTACAGTCTAGTGTAACGGTATGTTATGCAATCGATTTTGATCGTCAAACAGATAAGTGGCAAGCTTGCGAAGTTAATGCGGAATTTGATTCACCGTATAATACTTACCTACACAAAGGATTACCTCCAGGACCAATTGAGAACCCTGGTGAGAAGGTATTTAAAGCTGTATTAAATCCGATTCAAACAGACTATCTCTACTTTGTGGCAGATACAAAGACGGGTGAAGTATTCTTCGCTAAGACACTTTCAGAACATAATCAAAATGTGAAAGATCATGTTAATTTAAATGATTAAAAGTACTGTATGTTATCTTGTTCATGATGAGAAGTGGTTAATGTTGTTGAGAAATAAAAAACAAAATGACTTAAATCACGGAAAGTGGATAGGTGTAGGCGGAAAGCTAAAAGAAAATGAAGCACCATATGAATGCATGGTACGTGAGGTGATAGAAGAAACAGGCTATCAAGTACAATCTGCGCTATACTGTGGTATCATTCATTTCCATTATCAGCATCATGAAGATGAGGAAATCTATGTATATCAAACGAGTGATTATGTTGGTACCTTGCATGAATGTAACGAGGGTACATTAGCGTATATACCTAAGAAGGATATTTTAGATTTAGAACTTTGGGAAGGTGATCGTATCTTCCTAGAGAAAATGTTTCGAAACGAAGTCCCATTTTCAATTCGTTTATACTATGACGAAAATGAGATACTTATTAAATCAGAAGTGAAAGAGGCAAATACGAATGAGTAAACCGATTATTATTGGCATTGCCGGTGGTAGTGCATCTGGAAAGACATCAATCTCTGAAACAATCAAAAAGACATTTGCGGATAAAAAATCTGTACTAATTATCCGGCAAGATGACTATTACAAAGATCAAGCAGAGAAGCCAATGGAAGAGCGTATTAAGACAAATTACGATCATCCATTTGCGTTTGACAATGACTTATTGATTGAAAATATTCAAGATTTAATTACGAATAAAGCTATTCGTAAACCAATCTATGACTTTGTCAATCACACACGTAGTAATGAAACAGAAGATTGTTATCCATGTGATGTCTTAATTCTAGAAGGTTTATTTGTATTAGAAGAAGAAAAGATTCGTAATTTACTAGATATTAAGATTTTTGTAGAGACTGATGCGGATATTCGATTCATTCGACGTTTAGTTCGTGATGTAAAAGAACGTGGTAGAACATTAGAATCTGTTGTAAATCAATATGTAGGAACTGTTAAACAAATGCATGAAGCATTTGTGGAACCATCAAAGAAATATGCGGATGTCATTATCCCAGAAGGTGGCAAGAATACGGTTGCGATTGATTTACTCACAACAAAAATCAGTAGCGTCATCACGCACACAATGCTATAATAACCAAGCGTAAGGAGTAATAAAATGGCTGAAGAAAATAAAACATATCTTACTGAAGAAGGTCTAAAAAAATTACAGGATGAATACTACAACCTCGTTCATGTTGTTCGTGAAGAAGTTAAGCAGGAACTAGCTGAAGCACGTGCACAGGGTGACCTTTCAGAAAATGCGGACTATGATGCGGCTCGTGATGAGCAGGCAAAGGTAGAAGCGCGTATTTCAACATTGGAATACATGCTACGTAACTATGAACTTATTGATACTAAGAAGGCTGGTAGGAAGTCAGCTGTTCATATCGGTTCTAGCGTAACATTGTTCTTCAATGATACTAAGGAGGAAGTTACTTACGATATCGTAGGTTCAACAGAATCTGATCCTTTAAATGGTCGCCTATCTAATGAAACACCATTAGCACAGGCTATCCTAGATCATAAGGTTGGCGATGTTTGTGAAGTACGTGTCGCAAATCCTTATACAGTTGAAATTGTTAAGATTAAATAAGGAATCACTAAGATTACAACAAATACAGTAAGTGGAGGACATATGAGACTACTACTTACTGTTTTTTTATGTTTCATCATTTTATCATCAGGAAAATTCAACATTATCGATATCAATAACTATAATAAATCTTCGATTCAAGTTACTGTACATGGTGCAGTATTAAGGCAAGGCGTGATTTCCTTGAATCCATATGCAACAATACAGGAACTAATATCAAAAGCGGGTTTAAGTGAAAATGCAGATATTTCTAGTTTGAACCTAGAGACTGTTTTACATGATAAAGATATTTTGACAATACCAACGAAATCAAATGACATAAGAGCCAATCAAATTT
>JABZLU010000217.1:0-2239 GCA_015256605.1 Solobacterium sp. | reverse complement strand
CTCCTGCATTTCCTTCTAATCCATATCCTAGTCCCATATGATTAATCATATCTTTTAGATACTTCAGTTCATCTTTTGGGATTGGACTATCAAAGATACATTTACGATCAGCGTATACTTTCGCACCAGCCGCAAGGATATAACCATCAATATCATATTCTAGATATGTTACAATCTCCGCTAGACTTCTTCCTGTACATAAGAATATTTTATGACCATTCTCTCTTGCCTTATGGATTGCACGTAAAGCACTCTCAGGGGTTTCATTGGTTGTTGGACTATATAAGGTGCCATCAATATCTAGAAATATATATTTTGTCATATATCAAATCCTCCGCCTCTATTATAGCCAAAAAGCAGACTGGCTTGTGCCAATCTGTTACATTCCTTGGATATTTGCTTTTTTAATTCTGCTCATTAGTACTGGAACCATCAATAAGCAGACAATCATCGTCACTAAGTTATACCAAAGATTATAACCTAGGGAGAATGTCCACGCTGGTAAGCTTCCTGCTGCAGTACCCTCTGCCCAGAAATAAGCACCGGAAATAACCGTTGAGAAGTACTTGATAACCATCACAATTACAATCCCAAAGTGACCCTTTGTACTTGTTAGGAATAGACCTAGTGCAATCACTAAGCCCGCTAGTACGATACCACCTACTAGAGCCATTAGATTCATACCGTAAGAATAATAAATAGCAGCACAAGCAGACAGCCCAATGAAAGATACTACAGTTAATACAATGGGTTTGCTTGCATGTTCAAATGGTTTAAATAGTGAAACCATTCCAACAATACCGATTGGTAGTACATAGTCTAATAGAATCTGTATTGGTTGGACAAAATACATCGGGAAACCTAACACAATTGTCAGTAAGAATGAAGCTATTCCACACAGTGCTCCATACTTCCAACCAAGATGATACGATGCAATCATCAGTGGAATTAGCTCCAGTTCAATAGATCCACCATTTGGCATCTGTAGGAAAGGTATCATGTTTCCTACCATTTTTAGCGCTACATATAACGCCATGTAGATTGCCATGAATGCAATCGTTTTAATCTGATCGTTTTTCATAAAAAAATACACCTCCATTTTGAAGGCGCAAGGAATTAAAACCTGAACTCCCTACGCTAGCTTTACCTAGATCAGGTGATAAGGGTTTTTCTCAGCATGCATGCACCCCTGTTCACGAGTTTAATCATATCACTTTTCGAAACGAAAGAAAAAAGAATATTGCTTGGATGCCCCGTCCTTAC
The DNA here is from genome assembly GCA_015256605.1 of Solobacterium sp. Classification (GTDB taxonomy): domain Bacteria; phylum Bacillota_I; class Bacilli_A; order Erysipelotrichales; family Erysipelotrichaceae; genus Bulleidia. Next base: position 976 of record JABZLU010000217.1, on the reverse strand, counting down.
AATATTCTTTATTATTTCGCATATTCCAGTGTAATTTGAGGAGGACACGGATATGCATGGATTTTTCCGGACATTATGTCAATTAGATTTTTTACAAGTCTGCCCATGACTTGTAAATAAAGGGTTCCGGAACACGCAGGTACTGATGCATAAAGGAGTGTGTGATGGAAAGAGTGAGACATCAGTTAGCCTGTGCTAACTGTATGTTAGCAAACACTAACCCTCCTGTCAACAAAGATTATCAATTTTTTTGTAAAATTTCTCCTATAGATCATGCCGATTATAAATTTTATCAATCATTTATGAGCTTTTCACACAGAATTACCTATTATTTAGATATAGAGAATATATTTAATATTTCTTATATATTTATATATTAAAATCACTTTCAAAATCATAATAATCTGTCCAAAGTTCACATTGTGCCATAACAGTCTGAACAGCATCCTCCATACCCTCAGGTGGATACTTATGTTTCTTTAATAGCTTTTTAATAAGCATTCGCATTTTCGCTCTTGCTGAATCACGTTTCTGCCAGTCAATTGTTTTATTATTGCGTAAAGTATCTGCTAATTCTTTTGTGATTGCTATTAGCTCTTCATTCCTGTAAAAATCGTGAATTGCTTGTGGTTTTGTTAATGCATCATAAAACGCAAGTTCGTCACTTGTGAGACCCAATTTGTCTCCTTCTTTATTTGCAGCAGCAATCTCTCTAGCTAGTTTTAGCATTTCTTCAATTACTTCTTCATTTGTTAGCATTCCGTTAAGATATGAATTAACAGCTTTCTGCATAATCTCGCTAAATTTTTCTGATTTTACAATGTTTGTTCGACGATATACGTAAACCTGTTCTGCAATCAACTTTTTCAGAAGTTCCACTGCAAGATTTTTTTCTTTCATTTTTGCGACTTCTTGGAGAAATTTTGGATCAAACAAAGAGAATTCCTCTTTTATATCCGAAAATAAATTTATTACT
>JABZLU010000216.1:0-2244 GCA_015256605.1 Solobacterium sp. | reverse complement strand
AATATAAAATATGGCTGTCCTGCCAAGGTGACTGCTGATATAGCCGCATCCCCCAAAGATCCAACCATGACGGTATCTAGCATCTGTACACAGAAATTTATAATCTCTTGAATCACAAGAGGTATCATCATCGCTATTAAGTGTTGATAAAACTGACGCTCTTTAATCATAGAATCCCCCTCTCATTTGGCTTTCATTATAGCATACCCATTCATGCGTATCTTCTTCGAAAAATAAAATATGTTCCTACATTTCTGTAAGAACATATCCTCTTTAGCGTTTTGTCATTTCATTATATGCACGTTGGTTTTCATTTGTATAACCTAATAGAACAGAAGGATTCTTCATCGCAATTGTATTTAAGATTTCCTCAATCGCACCCTTCTTACCAAAGCCTGGAGGCGTCAGTTCCATCTTGTCACCATCAACCAAACGACATAATGCGTATTGATTTACGACAACGAAGTTTCTTCTCATGACATAACGATATGCCCAAAGAATATCTTCATATGGTCTCATCATACCGTTCTGTTTCGAAACTACATAGTTATCTAGAATGACACAATAGCTATCCTTGTGCGTTTGTAAGTATGTCTGTAATTCATTCCACGCTTCATATAGTCTACCTGTACTTTCAAGGTATGCGATTGTCTTTTCAATATTCTTGTTTTTCTTATTGCATTCAAATGCGGAAACTGCTCCACCAATAGTAAATACAATACCTACTAAGAATAATACTTTGACTGTATCCTTATTGGATTCAACCCCATTAGAGAAGTAGTAAGAACCTACATACTTACGCATCTCTGCATTCGTCTTATTGTATGCATCAGCAATGGCTTTAATATGTTCATCTGACAAATACTTCTGTACACCATATAAGCGATATGGCTTTGGTGCTAACTCTCCAGTTGTATCATCACCACGTGTTGACCAGTAGGCTTGTTGTTCCTTCATCTGATTGTAGATACTTTGATCAATCTTAACGACGTTTAATAAACGATCCGTATCAACTGCTACATAGTAATAATCTGAACCTTGGTAAGCACTATAATCATCAATTGCGATAATATCGATGTAAGTATATTTACCATCCTGCTTACTATCATCAGCGTTAAACATCAATGCGCTGTTTTTATTTGCCAATAACTTTGGCATTACTCTTGGTAATGTCATCAAACCAATACCAATAATGCAAGCAATCAAAGAAAGAATAATCCCTTGGTTTCCTGCTTTAAAATACCTTCTAAATCCTTGCTTGATATCGTCCATAAAATCCCCCTCTTTAAACTATAATACTTATCTATCTTACCATTAAATAATGATGTCTTCCTCAACATTTTTATGATGGTCTCCATGAATATACAGATATATCTTTTCTGTAACGATAATTATGACACTTATGAGTACAGAAAGTATAAAGAATAACTGTATTGGCATAAAATCAAAGGGAAACATTTTTGGTAAAGCTTTTAGATAACCATAGTTACTCCCCATAAAATAATTCACAAAAGAAATCACAAGATTCATCGTTACTGTATATAAGAAAATATCTTTATCATTTAACTCAGTTTCCTCTTGACACAAAATGATGACTGCAGACATCCCCAGTAACATATGACTGCCAATATACGTAATATTGGTGATGTGTGGCCATAGAAAAGGAGATGGATCTGGAAATGAGAATGCAATGATTGCGCCAAGTAAACCCAGCCATGCAAAGTATCGCATCCACTTTTCTTTCTTCAAGAAGTAAGATACCGCAAGCATGATTGCGGATAATCGACAATGATACATTGGTAGTCCTTCTTTCATAAATAAAACTGGGTTTCCAGAATACCAGAAAAACAAAACTACTTGTAAGAATAATCCAAGTGTTAAAGAAATCTTTAACAATTTTTTATTATGTTTTTGCGTATGCGCAAATAACAAAACTGCTATAAATACAATTCGTATGATGAAGATAGACATGTTATGAACCCCATCTGGTTCATAGCGAAAAAAATATGTCATGTAGTTAACCCTCTGCAATCTATTATAACAAAGATATCACCATAATAGGAAACAGGTTTTTATACATGCATGTATGTATTAAAAACGTTATCACATGGATAACGTTTACTTAATATCAATTGCGGAATAGTCTGCATCTGGTGTTTGTGTTGTTCTAGCTGCTGCTTCAGCTGCCTCTTGACTTGCATAGCCAGTGAAGAATCTACTACCAACTAGATTAATCATATTCCC
>JABZLU010000215.1:0-2249 GCA_015256605.1 Solobacterium sp. | reverse complement strand
CTATAGACGTGGGCATATTCAAAATGCACTAATTGGATCTTCTTACGAAGGATTAGTAAAAGATAGGGTTATTCTTCCAGATATGGATTCGATTGATTATCATTTTGAATTAGAGAATCCGCATCATATTGGTGATAGTGCAGTACTATGTTTCCGTTATCAGATATTTGTAACACGTAGTGATGTATGTCTGATTAAAGGGATTCATTCAGGTAAGCCTGAGATTGTTGGTATATACGATAGTTTAGGAGGCAAGAAATGAAGAAAAGATTCATTATAATTGTCTTGGATGGTTTTGGAATTGGAGCGATGCACGATGCTGCACAAGCTAGAGCAGGTGATGAAAAGGCGAATACACTAGCTTCTATACTTGATGAATTTCCAGACTTAAAATTACCTACACTAGAAAAATTAGGTTTAATGAATGCATTTGGAAGAGAAAGTAATTGTATGAAGTTTCAACCTAAAGCTAACTTTGGTAGAAGTGAGTTAATGCATCAAGGTGCAGATACATTCATGGGTCATCAAGAAATCATGGGAACCAAACCAAAGAAACCGCAGTTTGTACCTTTCCAAGAGAAAGTGGATGAAGTTGCAAAGCATCTAAAAGATGCTGGGCATAAGGTTGAGATTATCAATCGAGATGGTCTTCGTTATTTAGTCGTAGATGATTATGCTACGGTTGCAGATAACTTAGAAGCAGATTTAGGTATGTGCTATAACGTAACAGCACCACTCGATTTCATGCCATTTGAGAAAGAGTACGCAATTGCAAAGTTAGTTCGTGAAGTTTCAACCGTTGGTCGTGTCATTGTGTTTGGTGGAACTGGAAATACAATGCAGGATTTATATAACGCTGAAGAGATTCGTGAAGGAAAGTATATTGGTATCGCTTCGGCTAAATCAAAATCATATGATCAAGGGTATCAATGTCTACATCTAGGTTATGGCGTAGATAAAGAGGTACAAGCACCTACAATTCTAACGAAGAGTGGTATTCCATGTACGCTGATTGGCAAGGTTGCGGATATTGTTGCAAATGACTTAGGAAAGTCAATCTCATGTGTTCCTACACCAGAAGTTATGGAAATCACTTTGAACTCTATTCTTGAAATGGAACAAGGATTTATCTGTACAAATGTACAAGAGACAGATTTAGCTGGACATGCACAAAATGCAGCTCGATATGTTGAAGTTCTAAAACAAGCGGATGAAGGACTAGCAAAGATTCTTCCACATCTAACTGAGAATGATATTTTGATTGTTCAAGCAGACCATGGTAATGATCCGAATATTGGACATTCTAAACATACAAGAGAATGCGTTCCACTTCTAATCTATCGTAAAGGATTAGAAGGGGTACATATAGGTACACGTAAGACAATGTCTGATATGGGCGCTAGTTGTTGTGATTACTTTAATGTAGAAGCACCACAAAACGGTGAATCTTTTATAGAACTCATCGGTGGAAAGAACTAAGATTATATAAACAAAAAATGAAATACCTTACTATTTAATAGCCTTTATATTAGAATAGTAAGGTATTTTATGATTGATGAGGTAAAACTATGTCACTATTTACGCAGATGATACAACTACAAATGCAGATACTATTGATGCTAGGCATCGGTTTTTTTCTGCGTAAACAAAAAATTGTAACACCAGAAATTCGCAAAGGATTATCTACACTTTTGATAAATGTGGTTTTACCATGTACCGTCATCATCTCATTTATGAATGATTCAGTTGTAAACTCAGATTTATTAATGACTTGTTTTATTGCAGTTATAATATCTGCAATTATTCAGACAGTATCGATCATTGCTAGTAAGTTTCTCTTCCAGAAATATGAGAAGACAGATGCGAATGTACTCAGCTATGGCATGATTGTATCTAACTCAGCTTTTATTGGTATTCCGATTATCCAAAGTATTTATGGTAGTGAAGCGGTAATGTTTACATCAGTATTCCAAATTCCAATCATTGTAACGATGTGGACAATCGGTTTAGCATTATTTAAACCAATTGATCATAAACATGCATTAAAGTCGGTTATCAAAAATCCATCTGTGGTTGCGGTAATGATTGGCTTTGTTATTATGCTAACGGGTATTAAATTTCCACTTTTTATCACGAAAACAGTTAGCAGTATTGCTTCATGTACGACAGCAATCTCTATGTTTGTAGTGGGATCAATCTTGGCGGAGATTGAGTGGAATAACTTATTTGAAAAGAAAGTATTATTCTAC
>JABZLU010000214.1:0-2256 GCA_015256605.1 Solobacterium sp. | reverse complement strand
AAACGAAGATATTCGTAAGACATTAGATTATATTAAGAAGAATGCGACTAAGGCTTATGATACAGCGATGATCAAACTTGATGAACTTAAACAAGATCCTAAAGTAAAGGATGTATCAGATAAAGCGAGTGATGCTTATCAACAAGCCAAAGATTATATCGTACCTAAGACAAAAGAAATTACAAATGTTATCAAGGATACAACACAAAAGACAATTACGAAGGTAAATGATTTTGTAAGTCGTCCTGATGTACAAGATACGATCCAAAAAGTGAAGGATACTACAAAACAAGCTGTAGACAAGGGTATTGAAACAGTAAGAAATATGATTCATTCAAAGGATGAGAAGTAGGAGGTATACGATGAAACGAGTAACAATCTACGATGTCGCTAAAGAAGCTGGCGTTTCGCTGGCTACCGTTTCCCGTGTAATCAACGGTTCAAACGTTGTAAAGGCACCTACGAAGGAGCGTGTTGAAGCTGCTGTTGAAAAGTTAGGTTATAAACCAAATGCGATTGCGCAAGGTCTAGCATTACAGAAGTCTACTTCTATTGGTTTAGTGGTTCCTGAAGCAAGCTTTACATATACAGGCCAAGTTATTAATGGCTTAATTGATGTAGCTAAGATTTATAACTACAATATCATGTTACATACAATCACTGCTGGTATTACAGATATTAATACTGTGATTGAAGACATTATCAAGTCACATGTTGATGGTGTTGTCATCTTCAATGATAAGTTAGTAGCTGGTGATATGGATGCGTTAAGCAAGTACAATATCCCGATTGTTGTCATTGGTAACAAGATTAACGGTAAGGGTATCAGTAGTGTTTATGTCGATATTAAGAAAGCTGTCTTTGAACTTGTTTCGAAGTTCTTAGAAGAAGGTAAAGATAACATTGGTATCTTAGAAGACCGTAAGAATCCACAGCAGTATGAAAAGATGGTTGCTGGAGCGAAGAAAGCATATGAAGCTCGTGGTAAGAAGTTTACTGGAGCGATTTCTATTCCTGCTGATGCACGTACATCTTACGCTTTCTTATCGAAGTGGATGAAAGACCATCGTTATGATGTGGTTATCGCAAATAGAGATTCCCAATGTTTTGCTTTGTTAAATGCTAGTAGAGAAAATAATATTTCCATTCCAGATGAAATGGAAGTTGTATGTGTACTCGATACGAAGTATAATTCCATGGTACGTCCACAGATTTCTAGTTTCTCCATTCCATCTTATGACTTAGGCGCAGTTTCAATGCGTGTTATGACAAAGTTATTGCAGAATGAAGAAGAAAATCACGAAGAAAAGGGCGAAAGCATTGAATTAAGTTATCTGTTTACTCCAAGACAGACAACAAAGAACTAAAAGCGTTGAATAGAATGAGTAGTCACATGTATGCATGTGTAGAGAGATTCCGGTTGGTGAAAGGAATTCTGTATCGGTGATGAATACATCTAGGAGCTGTTTATCTCAAAAGGTAGACCGTTACTCTGCGTTAAAGAGAAATGAGTGTACGATGATTCGTAAACTAAGGTGGTACCGCGCTGAGGCGTCCTTAGAAATATGGGCGCCTTTTATTATGGCGCTAGGAAAGGATTAGTATATGAATTTTATTGAAGAATTACAGTGGCGTGGCTTAGTCAAAGATTGCACAGATAAAGAAGGACTAGGCGAACAACTTAAGAATCCAACAACAATCTATTGTGGATTTGATCCAACGGCAGATTCTCTCCATGTAGGACACTTACAACAAATCCTATTATTACGTCGTTATCAATTACAAGGACATCAACCAATTGCACTATGTGGTGGTTTTACAGGTATGATTGGTGATCCACGTCCTACAACAGAAAGAAAACTTTTAACACATGAAGAAGTACTTCATAACGCTGAGTGTATCCGTGAACAGTTAGCGAAATTCTTATCCTTTGAGGGTTCTAATGCAGCTATCATGGAAAACAACAATAACTGGTTGGGTGAGATGAACTTATTAGCCTTCTTACGTGACTATGGTAAGTTATTTAACATTTCTTACATGTTACAGAAGGATACCATCAAGAAGAGATTAGATTCTGGTATTTCTTACACGGAATTTAGTTATACAATCTTACAGTCTATCGACTGGTATAACTTATTCAAGAAGTACAACTGTCAGATTCAGATTGGTGGTTCTGATCAATGGGGTAACTTAACTTCTGGTATGGAACTTATCCGTAAGATGGAGGGTGATAATGCGAAGGTATTCGGTATTACT
>JABZLU010000213.1:0-2256 GCA_015256605.1 Solobacterium sp. | reverse complement strand
AGATGTAATTGACTATATCAAGAAAGTATTTCATCAAGTTTATAATGTATGGGGCTTTGATTTAGTTAAACTAGACTTCTTATATGGTGCAGCCCCATTCGGAAATGCATCTGAAAGTCGTGCTAAGAGAATGAAACGGGCATTGCAGTTGTTGCGAGATATTTCAATTGGTAAAGAAATTCTTGCCTGTGGTGTCCCATTAATGCCATCTTTTGGATTAGTGGAATATAGTCGTATTGGATGTGATGTTGGTTTGGATTGGGATGATGTTTTCTATATGCGTTTATTGCATCGTGAAAGAATCTCTACCAAGAATGCAATTGTGAATACCGTGAATCGTAGACAATTAAATAAACATGCGTTTATGAATGATCCAGATGTATTCTTTATCCGTACTGAAAATATTCATCTATCAGATAAACAAAAGGATGATTTAGCACGGATACAAGCTTTGCTTGGAGGAGTATTCTTAACAAGTGATAGTCCTGCAAATTATACGGATGATATGGTTAGAAAGTATCAAGAATACCGTAGACTAGCATCTGCATTAGTTACGGATGTAAATACCGATGAAGGAATCACAATTGAATATGTTATAGATGGTCAAACAAAAGTAGTTCATTTTGACTGTACAAATCGTTAATGAAAACCCACTAAAGTAGTGAATACTCTGGTGGGTATTTTTGCATCTTTGTTTCTTTAAAAGGATTATTTTATATCGCCTGTTGGAAGAGGCTATATGTTTTAAAGATAGGTAATTATAACAGAATATTAAATACATATGTATTAGAGACAATAGCATCTATCTAGCTCTTCTGCGCTATGGATGGTTATTGCATGCATGTCTGCATTAATGAGCTTACTTGTTCCGATGTATTATCATATTAGGAAAGCATAGGGGGAGTATAACGAAAAAACGTATCTATTATGATGCGCTTTTAGTTGGGGGAAAGAAAAAGCCAACTTGCGTTGACTTTTTACACTTGTTATCTGTTGTAGAATTCGACAACGAGTGATTCGTTGATTTCTTGGTTTAATTCGCTTCTTTCTGGAAGACGTACGAATGTACCTTTCTTGTTTTCCTTATCAACTTCAACGAAAGCTGGGATTGTGATAGCTGATTCTAATGATTCAGCGATTGCCTTAATGTTACGTGCATTTTCACGAACAGCAATTGTTGATCCTGGCTTGATTAAAGCTGAAGGGATGTCTAACTTCTTGCCATTTACTTCGATATGACCGTGGTTTACTAACTGACGAGCAGCCTTACGTGTTCTAGCTAAGCCCATACGGTAAACGATGTTATCTAATCTACTTTCAAGTAAGATTAAGAAGTTAACACCTGCCATACCTTCCATCTTGGAAGCCTTGTTGAATAAGTTAGAGAACTGACGTTCATTTAAACCGTACATGTGACGGATTCTTTGCTTTTCGCGTAACTGTGTACCGTAGCCACCTAACTTAATACGCTTTGTAGGTCCATGTTGACCTGGAGCATAAGTTCTTTTCTTAAGCTCTTCGCCTGTTTCTAAAATGGAGAAGCTTAAGCGTCTAGCTTTCTTCCAAACAGGTCCTGTGTAACGTGCCATGTTTTGTTTCCTCCTATATATGGCTGAGAAACAATAACAGGTGCAGATCATCAATGCGGGGTGTTATCATGAGCCTTTTCACCTTTTGCAGCAGGATACTTAGGAACAAGTTTAACTGTTGATAACGCCTTGTGCATGACTCTACATGCTGCCATTATTTAACGCACTCGATATAATACCATTAGTGTGTATAAACGTCAATTGTTTTCACAAGTTCTATCAGAAACAATCATTTGTGAAACACAAAAAAGAATTATGGAAAGATATGTGAAAGTGATAAGCATATGCCCAAATATATCGATGCTGTGGTAAAATAAAAAAAGATATGACAAGAAAGGTGGAAACATATGAATCAGATATTAACATTATTATCAGATATCAGATTTATCATTGCCGTAGGTGCAATCTTTGTTTTACTGTTAATCATTTTAATTGTTACTACAGTACGTGCACGTCGTTATAAATCTGAGTATATAGAATTAGAGAATCGCTATCAGTCTATTAAGCAAATTCCTTTATCATTAAAGATGAATAAGGCAATTGCGGTAAGTAGAGTGAATCAGGATACAGTTGATCGTGTTAATTCAGCACAGAATAAGTTTGATGAGGTGCAGTCATGTATTTCTGCTTTAACAAGTAAGTTAGCAGACTTAGAACGTTATATTTC
>JABZLU010000212.1:0-2259 GCA_015256605.1 Solobacterium sp. | reverse complement strand
CTTAAAGACACCAATCGCAACCATCAAGTCATATGGAGAATCCATAAAGGATGGCATTTATCCATACGAAACATTGGAAAAGTCTGTCGATGTTATTATCGAACATGCAAACCGTTTAGAGAAGAAGGTTAAGAGTTTGATTATCCTCAACAAGATGGATTATTTAAAGGATACTGTTGAGGAAGGGAATCATCTCAACATGAATAAGATTATCGATAAAGCTTTACTATCACTCAAGGTTATTCGTCCAGAAATTAGTTTTATTTGTGAACTGGATGAAGAAGTTTACTTCCATGGCGAAGAAGAACCTTGGCGTATTGTTGTAGAAAATCTAATTGATAATGCCTTACGTTATGCCAAGAGTTATATCAAGGTAACATTACAAGAGGATGAGCTATGTGTAATCAATGATGGTAAGAATATTTCGAAAGATCGTTTGACTACATTATTCCATCGTTATGAAAAGGGAACAGATGGACAGTTTGGCTTAGGACTATCGATTGTTCACCGTGTAGTGACGACATATGGTTACCGCGTAGCGGCAGAAAACCTCACCGAAGGTGTATGCTTTAGAATCTGGCATGACGCTAGAAAACAAAAACCAAAGAAAGCAAATGAAAATTATCCAGCATAAACTTGTATAAATGGGTGAAAAATTCATCAATATCGATTAAAATAGAAAGACATATGAAAAAAACAGAACAGATTTATGGTGTAAAAACAACATATATCACAGAAGGGGAAGGACCAGACATGATCCTTCTGCACGGATGGGGTCAGAATAAGGAAATGATGCAGGCAATCTTTGATCATTTCAAAGATCGTTATCGTGTATTTGCGATTGATTTTCCTGGCTTTGGTGAGAGTGATAATCCACCTGTTGCTTGGGGTGTTCCGGATTATGAGGCATTCTTAGAAGACTTCATTGCCGTGAATCAAATTCAAAATCCTATTCTCGTTGGACATTCATTTGGTTGTCGTGTAGCAATTCGCTACGCTGCAAAGAACCCAAAGAATGTAAAGAAGATGTGTCTGACAGGTGCTGCAGGTATACGTCCAAAGCAATCCCTCGAAAGTAAGATTCGTGTCAAGATATTTAAACTTGGTAAATGGTTTTTAAAGCTAACGGGTCAAACAAAGAAACTCGAGGAACTACAGAAGAATGCTGGTTCAGAAGATTATCGTAATGCCCAAGGCATTATGAGACCTACTTTTGTAAAGGTGGTCAATGATGATGTTACGGAGCTTTTACCTTTGGTAAAGTGTCCGGTATTACTTGTGTGGGGTGATTTAGATACAGCTGCACCATTATGGATGGGACAACAGATGGAGAAGATGATGCCAGATGCAGGTCTAGCGGTATTTGCGGGTGATGACCACTGGGCATATTGGCATCAAGCAGACCGTTTTAATCGCGTTCTGGATATATTCTTAAAGGAGACGGCATAGTATGGAAAGATGGATACTTGCAGTTGCGACAATTGTTGCAATGTTGATACCAACAAAACATGCATTACACATGTTTCAACAGAATCGCTATGAAATAGGCAGATATAGTAAATGGCTTGCCGGAAACCAAAAAATGATACAAGGAATGTTGGTTACAACACTTTGCTATATTGTTGTTGCAGGATTATTAACATACTTTGCTGGATTTAAAATCTTTGCATGGGTATGGCTAGTACTTCTACTTCTTGTTACGGGTATTAATGTTATTCGCGAAAAGAATAAAAAGTATATAAAGCCACTTGTTTATACAGGCCGTGTAAAACGCCAAATCATAATCATGGCTTTATTACAAATTGGTTTGATACTTCTTAATGATAAATTCTTACCACAGTATGCATGCATATCTACACTAGTAATCATTCTACCATGGATTTTAATCTTCTTTGTAGGATGGATTACTTCACCAATTGAAACATTTGTAAAACAGTGGTTCATCGGACAAGCAAAGAATATTCTTCGTGAAGATAAAGATCTAATTAAGATTGGTATTACTGGTAGTTATGGTAAGACATCCACGAAAAATGTTATGCAGGCAATGATTGGTGAACAGTTTAATACACTAATGACACCGGCTTCTTACAATACACCAATGGGTATCACAATTACGATTCGTACTTTATTAAAACCGATTCATAAAGTATTTGTATGTGAGATGGGTGCTGACCATGTTGGTGAAATTACTTACTTAATGAAGTTTGTACAACCATCGATTGGTGTTGTAACTTCAATTGGACCTCAACATCTAGCAAC
>JABZLU010000211.1:0-2277 GCA_015256605.1 Solobacterium sp. | reverse complement strand
ACATAGGATGTGTATCAAACAATACACATCTTTTTATATAAAAGAAAAAGAGTGCTGATTCACTCTAAAGGTTTCTGATAGTAGTTACCGATAATCTTTTCAACCGCATTAAAGGTCATGAATGCATGTTCATCCGCTTTACGTATACAACTAATTACTTCCGGTAACTGATAGTTATTGACAGTAATTAACAACATTGTATGCGGTTGATGCTTAAAAGCACCTTCAACATTAATTTTCGTAATACCATGACGTACTGTATTAAAAACAGCTTCACATACTTTATCTGCACGGTCAGTGATGACTTGAATACGTGTAATCTTATAACGTTGGTGCATTGTATTGACTACCTGTGTAGAAACATATTGGAAGATAATCGAGTATAAAGCTTTATCCCAACCAAACGCTAAGCCTGCAAGTACTAAGACAAATGCATTTAAACCAAGCAAATAATTCCAAGTAGGTCTTTTTAAACGTACCGATAAATCAATTGCAATGAAGTCCGTACCACCACTACTCGCATTTGAACGAAGCGCAAGTCCAATCGCAAATCCATTGATAAGACCTCCAAAAACCGCAATTAATAACATATCCTGCGTAACAATAGGCACATTGATAATAATTGAAAATAGAGAACTTAATGAGAACCAAAGAATAGAATATAAAACAAACTTATGCCCAATACGATTCCAGATAAATAGCACAACCGTAAAATTCATTACCCAGTAGATGACACCAAATGGAATTACGAAACCAAGATGTCTTTCCACTAGCATTACAACTAGTCGTGAAATTCCCGCAAATCCACCAGGGAATAAATTACCAGAACTTACGAACGATTCAATCCCAAACGCATACACAAGAGCGGACAATGCGATTGTCAGAATATATTGAATATCTTTCTTTGTAAAAGTCATGTTTAGTTTATGAATAGACATACGAACTTAATCTCCACTACGTACATGCTATATCATACCATAGAAAAATAAAAAGACCCTAGGGTCTTATTGAATATCTAACTTTGTTTCGCAACAATAATCATTACATGTATGGCAACCATCTTCCGCACATAGTACTTCAAGTGCGCGGGTATCCATTGCAAATGCTTCAATCTCTACCTTCGCATTAAATGCAATATCTTTTACTGCGACAGCACTTCTTGCTGGAAATGGTTTTTGAAAGAAACGAGAATATACTTCATTCATTGCCGCAAACTCTTCCATATTCTTAACAAATACAGTCGTCTTTAAGATATATGACATATTTAAACCAGCCTCTGCTAATAAGGCTTCAATATTTTTCAGTACTTGCTCAGTTTGAATACGAATGTCATCTGAAGCAAGTTGCCCAGTTGCAGGATCAATTGGTAACTGTCCAGAGATATATATAAAGTCTCCTGCACGAACAGCGGGTGAATATGGCCCTACCGCTACAGGGGCATTGTTTGAACTAATCGTTTCTTGAATCATTGTTTACTCCTCACTATTACATTCCGAGTCATCAGAAAGTGTCGCAAGAAAATCACGATGTTTCGCTTGTCTTCTCTGCATCAACTTCAAATGTTTTTTACTCGACATCACAAGACAACAATACATAGCTAGAACTAACATAACCATAATGACAGCTAACGAAATGAAATCATCAAAGGTTTCTAACATGTAATCACCATCTTTCCTTGTAAGTATACCTATGAATAATGAGGTTGTCCAAATATATGCCTATTCAAATTGTTGTAAGAAATCCTTCCCTTTAATTACTTCTGTGTGTGATAGTTCTGGAAATCCAAGTTGATCTAAAACTTCATAGACACATATCGCAACACAATTAGAAAGATTTAAACTACGTGCTTCTGCCACCATTGGAATACGCACACAGCGGTCATAATTATCATGAAGAATATGTTTATCAATCCCAGTACTTTCTTTACCAAAGACAAGATATATATCCTTCCCTTCATCTTCCTTATAGTTAAACTCTGAAGGTGTCTTTTCACCATATCGAGTGATGTAATAATAGGAACCTTCATGCATGTTATAAAATGTCTGCCAATCAGGATAGATTTTATAATCCAATTCCTTTACATAATCCATGCCTGCACGTTTCAACGACTTGTCCGTAATTTTAAAACCCATTGGCTCAATCAGGTGTAAACGACAATTCATCGCCATACAAGTACGCATAATATTACCAGTATTCTGTGGAATCTCTGGCTCATATAAAACAACATTAATCATACTAACCTTCTTTCAATTCTGTGTTTCAACAACACTAGTAAAA
>JABZLU010000210.1:0-2282 GCA_015256605.1 Solobacterium sp. | reverse complement strand
GGCATTCTTATAATCTTTAAAAAATACATGAAGAACAGTAAAATGTAACTTTTGGCATTTTAAAATTATTTCTGTTAATCGGTGCTATAAAGAGATCGGATTTTTTTGCTTTTGTGATTTACATATAGGCAGTACAATATAATAACAGTTAGTAACAATACACTAGATATAAAGCAGAGGTGATAACATGAGACTGATATATCCTGAAGAAATAAAAAAGTTAAAATCAATCTATGAGCCATATATGATTGGAGCGAAATTAAAAGATGACGCTCCTGTCGAAGCTGTTGAGGCAGCTGAAAAAAAAGTTCAAAGAGTGGGTTAATGAACAATACAGAAAAGCAGGTATGGAATAAATATATCAATGAGAATTGATTGCTTTTAGCAAGCCCTAACAGGGGCTTTTTTTGGTAATTTAAATAAATGATATGCAAAGTTTTCATGCTTTGAAAATGAAAAAGAGGGAATGATTTCAGAGAATAAAAATAGTGATTTTCACGATTTAAAATAAGAGGGCTTTTACGTAAGGAATTCCGGGAAAAAGTTGGGCATTCAGATAGAAAAATAATTCTTTTTTTATTATGCTATTGAAAGACAGAATTCAGTGGAGGTAGAAGTTGTGGATAGGATAGTAAAACGTAACGGACAAGTTGTTCCATATAATGGAGCTAAGATTGTTTTAGCGATAGAAAAATCGTTCCTAAGCGTAAAAGAGAGTGTTGATCAAGCATATCTTTCTGACTTATTAGAGCAGATTGAAGCGCAATTTGACGGCCGTCAAGAAGTTGATGTTGAAGAAATTCAAGATACTGTCGAAAAAATCTTGATGAAGAACGAAAAGTATAACGTCGCAAAGAGTTATATCTTATACCGTGAAAAGCGTACACAAATGCGTAATGATCGCCTTGAGTTGGTAAAACTCATTGGTGATGAAGAATTGGAAGATGTTTTGGTTGATATCCAAAAGTCTTATCCAGACTATGACTTAAAGAGATTGTATGAAAAATTCTCTACAATGTCTAAAGAGGGTCAGTCTCTGAAAGATAGAATCGCATTATTAACTAGAAGTTCTGCTGAACTTACAACTAAAGAAGAACCAAACTGGGAAAGAATTGCTGGACGTTTACTTAGTTACAGTATTGCTTGTGATTTAAAGGCTACTGAAGAAAAACTTGGTCTAACAAGTTTCTACCAGAAGATCTCCTATATGATCGAACAGGGATTATATGGAGCATATATTTTAGAAAACTATTCTCATAAAGAAGTTGATGAAATCGCAAGCTTAATCGACAATACACGTAATAACTTATTCACTTACAGTGGTTTGGACTTATTATCTCAACGTTATTTGATTCGTAGCCATCAACATGTTCTATTAGAATCACCACAGGAAATGTATATTGGCATTGCGATGCATTTAGCAATGAAGGAAACAAATGATCGTATCGGTTGGGTTAAGAAGTTCTACGATATGATGAGTTTACATAAGGTGACAATGGCAACTCCTACACAAGCAAATGCGAGAAAGCCATATCATCAGTTATCGAGTTGTTTTATCGATACTGTTCCAGATTCATTGGATGGTATCTATCATTCCATTTCTAACTTCGCCGATGTAAGTAAGTTCGGTGGTGGAATGGGTATGTACTTAGGTAAGGTTCGCTCCCGTGGTGGATCTATCCGTGGTTTTGAAGGTGCATCTGGTGGTGTTATCCGCTGGATTCGTGTTATCAACGATACTGCGGTTGCGGTTGACCAACTTGGTGTAAGAGCTGGTGCTGTAGCTGTATATCTCGATGTATGGCATAAGGACTTACCTGAATTCTTACAGTTACGTACAAACAACGGTGATGACCGTATGAAGGCACACGACGTATTCCCTGCTGTATGCTATCCAGATTTATTCTGGAAGATGGTAAAGGAAGATATGAATCAAGATTGGTATCTTCTTGATCCGCATGATGTCCTCATGGTTAAGGGTTATTGCTTGGAAGACTTCTATGGCGAAGAATGGGAAAAGAGATATTGGGAATGTGTACATGACAACCGTATTTCTAAACGTGTTCTAGTCTTAAAGGAAGTTGTTCGTTTGATCTTGAAGTCTATGGTAGAAACAGGAACACCATTTGCCTTCTATCGTGATGCGGTTAACCGTACTAACCCTAATAAGCACAAGGGAATGATTTATAGTTCTAACCTCTGTACAGAAATTGCACAGAACATGTCTGAAGTGAAGCAAGTATCTCGTGTCATAAAGACAGAGGATGGTGATGAAGTAATTG
>JABZLU010000020.1:0-9941 GCA_015256605.1 Solobacterium sp. | reverse complement strand
TTTATATCCTTTTCAGTATCAAATCTTAGCTAAAACGCAACTGAAATTCAGAAATAATTTGCATTCTATCTAAATAAAAACGACTTCAAGAAAGTCGTTTTTATCATTCAGTGGAGCTGAGGAGAGTCGAACTCCTGTCCAAGAATAGTCCCACATTTGCGCATCTACAGTTTATCTCACTGTAAAGTAAGACAATAACCACGACAGTGAGCGAACAAGTTATTGAATTTACCTGTAAATTGTCGGGTTCCCCCTACAGGCATTGGGTTCACCGTATCCATTTATTTACGCAATCAATACAGAATGGCTAAAGCATTGATCGGGTTGCTGCAACGCATCTAGCGTTCTTAGGCAGCAAAAGCGAAACTATTTGTTCTATTTGCGTTTAAATTTATTTAGTGATTAGGTCACCACTCCACTGCCGCACAAATCAAACATAAACCTGTCGAAACCATGACAGCCCCAGTATTTGTAACGCAATTGGAATATATCATGCTATAGAATTCATTGCAAGTCCCATGCTAAAAATGAAACTATGGGTTAACAAAACAAAATCCCAAATTAGGGATTTCGTCTTATAGTTAATGCAGTTTTAATGCCTTTTCCATTGCACGTTTTGCATCGCGTAATTTTTCCGTTTCACGCTTGTCATATAGGTCTTTACCCTTTGCTAATGCAATTTCAAGTTTAGCTCTACCATCCTTCAAGTACATACGTACAGGAATTAGAGTATAACCTTTTAGCTTAACTTTTTGGTGTAAACGGAATATTTCAAGTTTATGTAACAGTAATTTCCGATCTCGTGTTTCATCTACGTTAAAGATATTTCCGTACTTATATGGAGAGATATGCATTCCTTTAATCCAAGCTTCTCCACGATAAATGGAGATATACGAATCCTGGAATTGAATCTTTCCTTGTCTAACTGATTTAATTTCAGTTCCTGTTAAAACAATACCGCACTCAAACTTCTCTTCAAGGAAGTAGTCATGTGAAGCACGTCTATTTAGAGCTACTGTTTTTTCATGCGTCTTTTCTACCATGTGTTATCTTCCTTCCGGTTGATTTCCCTTTATAGAAAGGCTTTTTATCACCTTGTTTTGTATGCGATGATTTTGAACTATCGAATTTGCCACGTTTTTGCGACGAGAATAGTTTTTTATCCTTCTTATCGCCAAACTTCTTAGTACCGAATTTCTTATCTTCTCTTGGTTTACGTGTTTGTGCTGGTCGACGATCATTTGAGAAACGATCACGCCCTGAAGAGAATCTTGATGGTTTCTTAGCAATCGCAAAATCTACAGTACCAGCATCTTTATTCGCATCCACAACTGTTACCTTAATAGGCATACCAATGCGATATGTCTTCTTACGTCTTTGACCCACAAGTTCAAAACGATCTTTATTAAACTCATAGTAGTCATCATCCAAGTCCGCAACACGAATCATACCTTCAACAGTATTCTCTAGTTTCACATACATACCAAAGCTCGTAATACTTGAAATAATACCCGAATACGTCTTACCGATTCTTTCATGCATGTATTCTGCAATCTTCATATCTTCACATGCATACTCAGCATCTTGACTGTTTCTTTCACGGATGCTTGCATGTTCAGCTTGTGACTTACATTTCTCTAAATCAATTGCACGTTGTTCTAAGTTATCATTTGCTTGGAAACAATATTTACGTAACATACGATGTACGATTAAATCTGGATAACGACGAATCGGAGAAGTGAAGTGTAGATATTCATCTTCAGCTAGACCAAAGTGTCCAACACATGAAGCATCATATCTTGCCTTCTGCATACATCTTAGTAACATCGTGCTTAGTACTGGATATTCTGGAAGATCATGTACAGATGCTAAGTATCTTTGCAATTCATTTGGATAAATCGCTGTTTTACCTAGTACCAACTTATGTCCCATACCTTCAGAGATACGAACAAATTCTTTCATCTTCTTTGCAGTTGGAGATTCATGAATACGATAGATAGATGGTACATCCAACCACTTCATGTAGTTGGCAACAGATACATTGGCCGCAATCATACAGTCTTCAATCATTCTTTCCGCATGACCACTCATACGTGCATGTACATCAATTGGTCGACCCTTCTCATCCACCTCTACAACCGTCTCTGTTCCATCGAAGTCGATAGCACCTTTCGCCGTACGATTTGCACGAATTGCGTCAGCACAATCTCTTAAATCAAAGAAGAGATTACCTAAATGACTATATTGTTCCTGTAATGTTTCATCACCATCAAGAATCTTATTTACATTTGCATATGTCATACGTTCTGTAGAACGGATAACACTTGGGTAGATAGAGTATTCCTCAATCTTACCACTATGATTTACATTCATCTGACATGTAAGTGTCAATCGTTCTACATATGGATTTAATGAACAGATACCATTACTCAATTCATGCGGTAACATTGGTACAACTCTATCTGTTACGTATGTAGAACAACCACGTGCAAGTGCTTCTTTATCTAAAGCACTATCTTCTGTTACATAATGCGATACATCCGCAATGGAAACCTTTAATACCCAGCCATTTTCAACAGGAGTTACACTAACCGCATCATCAAAGTCCTTTGAATCATCACCATCAATCGTCACGATTGTTTCATTCGTTAAATCGACACGATCTTTCTTATCACTTTCCTGAATTTCCTGGGGAATTGTTTTGACTTCTTCCATTACAGCTTCAGAAAATTGTGGATCAATATCATGGTCAAGCAAAATTGCTAGAATATCTACGCCTGGATCATCCTTGTAACCAATAACACGTTCAACGTATACAACAATCGCTGTGCCATACTTCTGTATACGACAAAGTACCTTCATTCCTTCAAGAGGAAGAAAATCTTGGCCATATTTTACTGTGATTAATTTATCTTGAAGCTTTTCATCATCAGGAATAAATTTTAGTCTCTTTCCACGTGGTAAGAACGTACCAATCATAAAATCCTTTGCACGTGTGATTACGCGTAATACTTCACCATAGGTTTCCCACGGTTTACAACGAACAAGGACAGTATCTCCATCTAGTGCAGTATTTTGATCAGTAGGATCAATCTTAATAGATTCTCTATCTTCACGGTCTATAAAACCAAGACCGTTACGATTGATAGAAATTCTACCAGTCATAACTCCAGCCTGCTTTTGTGTTAAATATTGGTTATCATCTGCTCTAAATAATAATAATTCACGTTCTAATTCAGATAATGCTTGGCTTACTTTCACGAAATCTGATGAGGAAGTCATCCCAAGTGCACTTAAAATATCGTCCACTTTACGATTCTTCTTCGGATGATTTTCAATATATTCTAATATTCTCTCTTTTAAATTTTCCATAATTCTTCCTTCTGTTACAGTTCATCTTTAACTGTATTTATTCTGTATCTTTGTAATAAGCAATATCTGATAATATGCAATATTTCTTCGTAAGAAAAAACCGGCTTTCACCGGTTACTTAATCACTCTTATCGCGATAACTAAAGCAAAAAATGCAATTCCAAGTACCAACGTTAGATTAGAAATGACCTTTTCAGATCCTCTTTCTTTAGTGTTGGCAAATAGATTTAATCCGCCATTTCCAGTAAATGCACTAGAAATACCGTCAGATTTTCCACCCTGTAATAGTGATAAAACAATCAGCAAAGCCGATACAACCATTAATATAGCGTTAAGCATCTAAAAAGCTCCTTTCGCTTGCCACAGTATTATAACATCGGTTTATATTGATGTCCAATATCACTTTATTCCTTCTTTGAATTCTCATCTTCTAGCTTTGACTCTTCTTGAGTAACAACCTGTTCTTCCTTAGCAGGCTGCTCTTCTACTACAGGTTCCTCATTCTTGGTTTCTTCTGTTTTTGTTGGTTGTGATACTGTAACAACTGTTCGTACATCTTTTCTTTTTATGTAGATGACACCAAGTGTAATCACACCCGCAAGATATAGAATATATCCCAAGCCAAAACGGCCCTGACGCATCACATAGATTGGATTCCAAAGGATAAAAGTAATCAGTGTCGCAAGAATTGATTTTCCTAATACCTTTGCGTCCTTTGATAGTACCCCACGAATAACAACTACTCCAAGTGCTACGGTTGCTAGCGCAAAGAAAGGTTTTCTACCAAAGGCAGTAACCACAATAGGGCCATTGCTCATAAAACGTAAGAATGGTGAAACAATTAACGCAATACTTGCAATTGTTACAATCTGATCTAGATGATACGCAGTCTGCAATTCGGAAATAAATCTAGCTTCAAGACATGGAGTTGTATCAAATTCATCCTTTTTGATGAATCTAAAATATAAATATGCAAGTAAGAGGGCCAAGCTAATATATGCTACAATGCGAATCACATTCACAGTTCCGAGTAGCGAAGAATTTCCAGACCTAGGAATTGAAAAATCAACAATACCAAATGTTAACCAAGAATAAAGATTCTCTACAACACTGCACCAAAATCCAAAGCAGACTCTGTCATTTGTAGATTTTCAATCTGTTTTGCAAGATTGCCAATCAAGCTAAATAACCATAATAAGTTAACAACTCTTAATGGGATAAACACTTTTTCATTCTTCTTTAATGTAAATACTATTTCAATTACTGATGAAATTAAAAATAATACTGCTACACTATCTAGCGCATATAAATTTAATTTACCAAAGCTAGGTAACATCGCAACCTTAAAGAACGTCGCTAAAATAATGACTAGCTGACTGCATAATAATGCAAGAAATACTTTATTGATTAGAGTTTTCTCTTTTGTTAAGTTATGAATCAAGTTTTTCATATATTCCCCCTTTTAATAGTATTAAAACCACTATAAAGTATGAAATAATACTCCCATCTTTACAGTGGTTTTATTATACATCATTGTCGATACCAAGAAAATTAATACATTCTAAATTCTTTATGCTAGTTCCCGTAAGAAACATGCATGCATAATCAGAACTGTGGAAAGAAGATTCGTAATAGCCTTGTAAAATCAGGTGAATCACTCTTTCCATCCTTGATACTAATTGCTAATTGTACACTGTCTGTAATAATACCATCTACATTTGAAACCATAAAGCGTATGATAGACCCAAAGGAATTTGCAGTCCATACATCTACCTTCTTACCTGCATCATGTAAGTTGTCGATTCTCTTTGTGGTCGCTAGTTCTTCTTCTAAACCTATCGCATCGACTTCCATCGATTCAAGTTGACCATAAGCGATATAGCAAAGATACTCCGTCTCAACATCAGGATAGGTCTTTTCAACTTGTGTAATTAGATTCGCATTTAAACTGATAATACGTACTTGATTCACCATATTTCTTTCTGCGAGCATCTGATAGACATCATTCGCCATCTGCATACCTGCACTTTTACCCTTTAATTCAATATAGAGATTTATTTCATCTTTCGCAGTATTTAGAATCTCTTCTAATGTAGCAATTCTTACCTGATGACCATCCGGCGCAGTGATTCTAAGCTTCTTGATCTCTTCTAAAGTTAGTTCTTGAATTGTACGTGGGTCATTACATAAACGTTTCAACGTATTATCATGAAAGATAACGTAGTGACCATCTGCAGTTCTTTGAACATCAATTTCAGATGCAGTGGCACCGGCCTCAATCGCAGCACGAATAGACTCTACAGTATTCTCCGTCGACAAGTCTCCACCACCACGGTGCGCAATCACCTCAGTCGTATATTCCTTAGGAAATAAGTCATCAAACGTCATCGCACCACCATACCCAAGTATGAGCGATGCCAAAAGACTTATAGATACGACAACACGGAAACTCTTTTGGAACAAAACAGGTATTTTAAACTGTGCTTCTTGATATCCTGCAAGTGTACATTCATCATACACACGTGTCAGGCACATTGCTTGTGCCTGAATAAAAATCATCGTAAACAAGAAAATAAATATCAAGCCCATAATCACTACCATGATAATTAGGTAGTGATACCAAAATCTTGCATGCATCATCAAATGTGATACATAGTATGGAATTACGATAATACTTAAAATGCCTACTGCTAGTATCAATACAAACATACTAAAGAACTTTAGATACGACCAAACAACCTTTTTCCAGTTTTTAAAGAATAAACTTCTTGATTCATGCATGGACGTTGCTAGTGAATAGTTATCAAAGAGTACTCCATGGAATGTAAATACATGTATAATCCCAACAAAGTCTAAAACTAGTACTAGTATTACATATGCAAGCATATACAAATGATTTGAACGTATGACGGAATAAATAAACTGTGGCACAGCGTGCTTTGTTAAACGTAAGCCTATCATTGCGGTATTCAGTGGAATAATAATCGCTAAATATATGCCAATGATACATCCGCGAAAGTTTATAAACTTTCGTGATATACGAATTGCAGTAGAGATGATTTCCCTCATCTTTTTCTTTTGATCATATAGGATATTACGACTTAATAAAATCAGGATAATAATATCAAGTGCCATATATATCGTAAATAAAATTGTAATCGCAATTAATACAACCCACCCATACCAACTACGCAATAGAGAGGGCAATTCTCCACTACTAACAGAGTAAATTCCTGTTAAGTTCATAATGGAGCCAAGAATACCTTCCGCAAAAGAAAACATGATAAACAAAATAATTTTCGCGGGGATTTGATAATATAAGATTTCCGGTAAACCGTGCCAATAATAGCGAAACGAGAATACTCTATCTTGTGATGGTAACTTCTTGGTTGTTTTCATACCTATTATTTAACCACACTATTACACCATACGCACATGAATTATCTTTCAAAAAAGGAAGTATCCACACGGATACTTCCTAATCTAAGTTATTTTTGCTTATTGTTCACAAGCTAAATCAAATAGAACATTTGCGTAAATTGCACATGCAAGAATCATTGTCTCAATTTCAAAACCTTCATCCGCTTCATGTTCAGCACCAACCCAAGACGCATATTCACGTGTTGGGAAGATTGGTCCAAATGCCGCAAAGTTCTCAAAACTACGAGCATATGTACCACCACCAATACGTAGAGGAGGTGTATAAGTATCTCCACTAAATGCACGATAGTGCTTCAAACAAGTCTGAATGAGTTCACTATTAGGATCATTTAATAACCACTTAGAATCATCTACTAACTCTGTATCAATATGTAATACTTCCTTGATGATATCTGCACTTCTCTTTAGTAAATCACTACCATCGCATTCATTTGGATAACGATAGTCTAATGCGAAGTATACCTGACCATCTTCAATATTTGCTTTACCCATATTGAATGTTAAAGGTCCCATGTATGCACCATCATAAGCAACCTTCAATCCAACACCATATGGATCCTTGAATAACTTCACAGCGTTTAAACTGAATTCATCGTTATAGCAACTGCCGACAAATTCAAACATCTTCACAGCCGCATTTACACCCATATAAGGACGAGATGCATGGAATGGCTTACCATCAATATGATAATGTGCTCCAACTTCATCCTCGTGACATTCACCAGTTAATTCATTGGCAAGTAAGAACTTCTCAAAGTATTCCTTGGCAAGCGGCTTATCAACGATAACATCCGCCTTACTGATAACTACATTAAATGCAGTACCAGACTTCATATACTTGATACAGGAATCAACCTTTCCCTGTGCAGAGAAATCTAAGATACCCTTTTCTGCATAGATACATGGGAAATCCGCATCTGGTACGATACCCATAATTGGATTCTTACGTACTTTCTTGTAATAAAGAATACCAGCAGAAGTATTTTCCTCATCTGTACCCAAAATCATTTGAATATTATGTTTTAGTTTATAGCCCTTATCCTTTAAAATCTTCATTGCATAATACGCCGCAATAGCAGGACCCTTATCATCACAAGTACCTCTACCCATGATATAGCCATCTTTAATTTCTCCACCAAGTGGATCAAATGTCCAGCCATCACCGATAGGCACAACATCCAAGTGACCTAGTACACCAACAGACTCATCTAAATCACCATACTGAATCACACCAGCATAACCATCTACATTCTCAACTTTAAAACCATCACGTTTACCAATCTCTAATGCTTTGTCTAAGCACTTTGCAATGTTTGGTCCAAAAGGTGCTTCTTTTGTTGCAGCAGCGTCATCACGTACGGATTCAATCTTTACAAGCTGTCGTAAATCTTCAATCATATTATCTTGATACGCACGTGCTTCATCAATAAATTTCATCTTTGAAATCCTCCTACTCTAATAGTATCATTCAATTCTTTTTTAAAGGGAATCCACATGATAAATTATTTGTATTTTTTTGGAATTCATCACAAATGATACAGCCAATCTTGACAAGCACTTCCATAAAGGATTACCATTTTCTATATTTTTAGGGGGTCTACAATATGAAACAACAGCGAATGAATCTTCTCTTACGTATATTATTTATTGTTTTAATCATTGCGATATCTGGTGCAGCAGTTCTTCAAATCTTCGCACCAGAATATATGGGTAGTCATGCGGCATATGGCATCTCAACAGGATGGCAAAGAGAAATTGGTTTCTGGAATATAGCAGTACTTGTGATATTAGTTACAACCTACCGTCATTACAATTGGACATATTTACAATCCATCCTACTGGCTTTGATTCTTGGTGGTATTGGTATTGGCACAAATCATTTCATTCATTATTTACAAATGCATGAAAACGTTAATCTAGTAGGAGCAATTGAAAATTATTTCCTCGTGATTGGATGGTTCATTGGATGGTATATTGAAAAGAACAATCAGCGCAAATAATCTAATACATATAAATGCACCCTACATCTAGAGTTTATGTTCTGTCAAAAATAAAAACCTCTCATGTTATTGGTATATACAAATTAAGCTCATCCAGCTAAACAAAATCTGTATACATCTCCTTTCTTACCCTGATTAGTATCGGTCTGGGAAACCGTGTAGAATTGAGATCGTGAATGCGTACTAGAATCTTATATGTTTGTAGCTTTGACTACGTGAGGTATTATCTGACCGCTTCGTTGTATAGAAATTGTTATTAGTTAGATGAGCCCTTCTTTTATTGAAGTGAGTTCACATTTCGCACCATATTCTTTGATACTTCTGAAACGGTGGTACTGGTATTCATCACAGCTTAATTTTGAAAGGAGTCATTTACATGATCAACATTGGTATCGATGTCGGTAAGTTCAAGCACTGTGCTACAGTACTCGATGATTCTACCGGCGAAGTTCTCATCAAACCCTTCTTCCTCACAAACGATCGGAAGGGATTTGATCTACTCTATTCTAAAACAAAACAATTTATTCGCAGGAAACATTCCGTTGGTATGGAAGATACCGGTCATTATATGATCAATCTCACAAATTACCTACTCGACAAGAAATTTACTGTCAAATACATCAATCCAAGGGCTACCTGCCTACGTCGTAAGGAACTTGGTATATCTGCCAAGAACGATAGAAAAGATGCGCTTCTAATAGCAGAAATGTTAAGTGAGAAGAGATTCTGGCGTTCCATTTCTGTACGTTCTATTGAAAATAGTAAATTCCGTGATATCACTCGTCTTTATCATCAACTCCAAGAACAGCAGAATCAAGATATGAATCGGCTGCAGAGAGCACTAGACATCGTATTCCCAGAAGTAAATTCACTTTCATGGACACGCTATTCAAAAGCGTATATGAAATTCCTATCAACTTATCCTAGCGCTTCATCAATTGCCTTAGAAGATATTCGTATTCTTCGCAAGGCACTCAAAACAGAAGGAAGAGGCAGACAATGTAAAGTGACCGCAGAAGAAATCAGAGAGCTTGCCAAGAATTCTGTTGGCGAAGATAACATCTCCATTGATTTGGAAGTAACATCTATCATCGCTATCATCAATACCAGAGAAGAGCAGATTCGTAT
>JABZLU010000209.1:0-2296 GCA_015256605.1 Solobacterium sp. | reverse complement strand
GTAAGGGTGGTGTAGGTAAGTCATTCGTGACATCTATGCTGGCATCTATGATGCAAAAGAGAAATCATAGAGTAGCTGTATTAGATGGTGACATTACAGGTCCTTCCCAAGGAAAATCTTTTGGTGTTACATCAAAAGCGGAAGGTTTTAAGGGTACAATCTATCCAGCTATCACAAAGAATGGAATGCAGTTAATTTCTTCTAATATGTTATTGGATAAGGATGAGACCCCAGTTATCTGGCGTGGTCCGATGGTGGCTTCTATTCTGCAACAATTCTATTCAGAAGTATTATGGGAAGCAGTAGACTACATGTTTGTAGATATGCCTCCAGGAACAAGTGATGTTCCATTAACTTTATTCCAATCTGTACCACTTGATGGAATTATCGTAGTAACAAGTCCACAGGATTTAGTATCCATGGTTGTTGAAAAAGCAATTAACATGGCATCAATGATGAACATTAAGGTATTGGGTCTTGTTGAAAATATGTCTTATGTACAATGTCCTAACTGTGATGAGAAGATTTATGTCTTTGGTAAATCACATGCACACGAAGTTGCACAGAAGTATCATTTGCCATTACTTGCACAGATTCCAATGAATCCAGAGATTCCTGCTGCTGCAGATAAAGGTTGCATCGATGAAGTAGTCGTTCCGGAATTAGATGTTGTAGCTGAATTCATTGAAAGTATTTAAAGTATTCACGTAGTGTTCACACAGTTTTACTAAGATACTTATAAGGAGGATGTTCCATGACAAAGATTTTGATTGTAGATGATGAAGCGAAGATTCGCGAACTGATTATTAAATATGCAAAACATGAAGGTTTTGAAACAGCTGAAGCTGCTGATGGCATGGAAGCAGTAGAACTGTGCGAAAAGAATAACTATGATCTTGTTGTCATGGATATTATGATGCCTCACTTAGATGGCTTCTCCGCAGTGAAAGAAATCAAGAAAACAAAACCACAGTTGCCTTTTATTCTTTTATCCGCTCTAGGTGAGGAATATGATCGTATTCATGGTTTTGATGTTGGTGTTGATGATTATGTAGTTAAACCATTTTCTTCGAAAGAGTTAATGATGCGTATTCATGCCATTTTAAAAAGAGTACATCCTGTTGAAGCGGTATCTTTAGAACAGTTCCAGATTGATGGTATGGTGATTGATTATTCCGCACGTACTGTAACGATTGAAGGTCGACGTATTCAATTATCTCCAAAGGAATATGAGCTTTTAGTATATCTAGTGAAAAATATGGGTATTGCCTTAACGCGTGAACAGCTATTACAGAATGTATGGGGTTATGACTTCTTTGGGGATGATCGTACACTAGATACACATATCAAACTGTTGCGTAAAAATCTAGGTGATTACGCAAAGTATATTATTACGTTGAGAGGAGTTGGCTATCGTTTTGAAAAAGTTAACGCCTAAACGGAAAAAGAATATTAGTTTACGCTGGAAGATTGGTCTATATCTTTCTATATTCTCATTTGCGCTTGTTGCGATCGTGTTTATATTTCAGGCTTTATTATTGGAGCCGATGTATGAAGCAAGTAAAAAACGTACGGTTGAGAATGTATCGAATGCGGTTGTAAATGTTGTAAAAGAAGATGATGATGCGGATGATATAGAAGAATACATCAACATTGCCCAAGAAACCAACGAAACATGTATCCGTGTGTTGCGTGAATCAAATGTTTTTCCAGGTACGTATGAAGATACGTATCTTGAATCGGGTGGTAAAAATCTAGGTTGTCGTTTATACAAAATGTCATCGAATGAAATCCTAACGCAGATTGCAAATGCAGAGAACAGCGATAAGGGTGAGTCGATGGTTGTACAAGATACAAACTTGATTACACCAACCAATGGTGAACGTTTCCGCAATATTACTTATACACGCATTATTAAAGACCATGATGGTAATAAATCAATTGTCATGGTTTATAGTAATATCACACCAATTTCTACGACAAAGAAGACATTGTCGATGCAGATGTGGTATATCTCTGCAATTATCTTGGTTGCTGTTCTGGTATTAACCTATATCATGTATCGCACGATTGCGCGTCCACTGATTTTAATTAATCAATCTGCGAAAACATTACCGGAAGGAAAGTATGAACGTGTTACCGTTCAAAATTATCGTGAGGCAGAAGAGTTAAACGACACACTTTTAACGGCAGCAGAAGATATTCAGAAAGCCGATAAAGCAAAACGTGATTTAATTGCGAATGTATCGCATGACCTTCGTACACCACTTACCATGATTTCTGGTTATGGTGAGAT
>JABZLU010000208.1:0-2309 GCA_015256605.1 Solobacterium sp. | reverse complement strand
ACTTCTTCAATCTTTTCAATTGGATCATTAATATCTACCGCAATAATATCAACACGCGGTGTAAATACATCCATAACTTCAAGATCATTAAACTCAATCGCAGCAGAAATTAAGTCAGACTCATGTTCTTCAAGGTCTCCATCCTTTTCTGCCTCATCGACCATCGTAATCAATTCATCTGCGATATCGGAATCATCTTCTTCAATATGAATCACCTTACTTACAATCCATTGCCAACCTAGCATCAACCAAGTAATCGGTGTTAGTAATACTTCTACAAACTTTACAAATCCAACTGTATACATCGCAACCTTTTCTGGGAATTGCTTTGCAAGTGACTTCGGTGTAATCTCACCAAATACCAATACTAGGATTGTAATGACTGCTGTTGATACAGTTGGGCCATTTGTACCAACCCACATTGTAAATAACAATGTACCTACAGTCGCTGTAATAATGTTAACAACATTATTACCAATTAACGCTGTGACTAAAAAGCGATCAAAGTTTTCAAGAACCTTTAGTACTTCACCTGCTTTTTCCTCACCATCACTATACATATTCTTAAGGCGAATCTTATTCGCAACAGAATATGCTGTTTCTATAGCCGAAAAAAGACCCGAAAAGAAAACAAGCACAATAATCGCTAGAATATACTGTCCTGCTTGATTCATATGCGGATCTCACTTTCATTTGTCATTTTAATACATATATTGCCTTCCGGCGGAACTGATGAACCCTCCAAAATAAACACTCACCTTTCTTACTAATGTTGGAATTATACCACAATAGTGAAAAATCATGCAATAAAGCATGAAAATGTATCAGATTTATTTCTTTTGAAATACATTCATCTTCACATGACAATGAGGACAAACAGGCTTTTCAAAACTTACAGTATATCCACATTCCGAACAATCGCACTTCGGTAAATAGACAATTCCATTTACATTACTTTCATCAACACGTGTATGATGGATCCAATGCGGTAATCGTTTCTGTAAAGATGCCATCGCTGATTCATTTTTATTAACTTTTACACCAGATGCCATATCGAAACCCACCTTTCCCTTTCATTATATCGGATATCATTTCATGCATTTTGAAAAGTATATGAAAAGTCGCATAGCGAGTATGCGACAGTAAAAACGAATCTTTCATCATTTTTTAAATCTTCGGATAAACATCTTTCTCAATCATTTCAAATGGATTCTTCTTGAAATTCCAACATCCCACTCTACCACGATAGTAAAGCATGTTTTGAAGCATTTCATGTACAAGTGCATCTTTTACCATGAGTTTAGCATCCATCTTATTGACCCACTTTACTTCTTGGCTACTGCCACTAGATACAAGTTCACCACTTTCATACTTGCAGATGAAGTCTACATTTACATTGTTAAATGTTAGATCTTTGTTGATACCAACAAGATCAAGAATTGTGACATTCACACCTGTCTCATCAAAGATAATTCTCTCCAATGCATTTTGTAGTGATTCATGTTCTGCCACAAATCCCGTTGGACACTCCCACCCACGGAATGCATTTTTGACAAGTAATACTTCGTCATTTTCATTCACAATTAAACCACTTACGGATACATGATGATTGTACTGCATAACTACCTCCCCTTTATGATAGATATGAAAAAAGAGGACATAAATGCCCTCTTAAATTAACCTCTTCTAAAGAAACCAGGAATACTGTCGCTTGCATCAGAAGTTGAAGAACCAAATACAGCAGAGTCATCATTCTGTAATGAAACACCACTCGCTGGCTTTGTGGAAGGAGCAGCCTTCTTTTCTTCTTCCTTCTTAGGTTCAGACAACTCGAAACCTGTAGCGATAACAGAAACGATAATTGCATCGCCAATCTTGTCGTTAATAGCTACACCGAAGATGATATCGATATCATTACCAGCTGCTTCACGGATGAAGTCAACAGCTTCAGATGCATCAAATGCGGACATGCTTGTACCACCAGTAACGTTGATGATAGCACTCTTCGCACCAGCAATCTGTGCTTCTAGTAATGGAGATTGAATAGCGCGTGCAGCAGCTTCTCTAGCCTTGTCATCACCATCAGCCATACCGATACCAAATAATGCAGAACCTTGACCTTCCATAACACTCTTAATATCTGCGAAGTCCAAGTTAATCATTGCTGGAACAGCAATCAAGTCAGTAATTGTCTGTACGCCTTGACGTAAGATATTGTCTGCTTCCTTAAATGCATCCTGGAATGGAATATGTCCGATTACTTCTAATACTTTATTATTAGAAATGATGATCAACGAGTCTACATACTC
>JABZLU010000207.1:0-2309 GCA_015256605.1 Solobacterium sp. | reverse complement strand
AATTCATCTCGTGGGATATTGTTAGAAGAAAGCTCTCCAACAATATTATTGTTTAACCAGTTAATTCGAATAATATCTAATGGTTGTAAGGTGCTATCTGCTTCAATGATTTGTTTACCGGTACGGGTTTCAATTGGACCGGTAAATGGAACAATCGTTCCTTCTTTGATTGCGGTAATAAAGTGATTCATACTACGTAAAATCGCAGACGATGTGGAAGAAGGTAGATAGAGTTCTTCTACACCTGAGGATAAACCTAACCAATAGCTTTGTTCACTGATTTCCTTGTGTGTCAAAATATCTTGTACAAGTAAATCATAGAAGAGTGACCAGTTGTAAATTGGTGCTGCTAGACATTCTTCTTGCGATTCTGAGAATCGGTATAAACCTGGCTTATGCGTAGTGGAACGATTATCCATGATGATTGCATTTTGACATGGTTCTTTTAAGATATGTACTACGGCGTCTGGAGAAGTCCAGGATACACCAAGTGCATAGGCATTGAGTTCAATCACAGATACTTCATTATCATATGGTATATAGCCAATGATGTGTTGATCATGTATCATACCTGCTAAGATGCCCATTAGGAAGAATAACTCATAACTACGTAATGCGTAGGTGTTGATAATATGTGATACAAGAGGGGTGCAGTGATTCATAAACTTATGATCAGGATAGTCTGTAGCAGCCTTTAATGTATCTTTAAGTAAGAGTGGACTTGTGGTAATAATCCACTCATGTTCCTTACATGCTTGATGGATGATTTGTTCTGTTGTTTTTGTGTCAGAACAACCTGTATAGGCAGTGGTATTGAGGACACCTTCATAACGGTTATTTAGATAGGTTCTGCCACTTTCCATTACGGCTGTTTGTAAATTATTCAAATCGCTAGATGGATATAAGAAAGCAATCGTGAGTGGGTCGCGTTCAGAATAATATTGTTTACGGAAGTTGAGTAGAGAAAGGATTGATTGTGATTTTGCCTTTGCTTTATATTCAAGACTTACATTACTTTCACTACGATTAAATTCTTTTAAAATACGCTCAATACGATGGCGTAGGATAATACGATTCTTATCTAGCAAACTATCAAATGTAAAAATTGATAGATAGATTAAGAATGCATCTGAGATATTAAAGGATGGTTGATTTGATGTGATATCCTTTGTGACAAGTTCAAAACGATAGAATGCACCTTGGAAGGTACGGATAAGATCCTGCGGCCATTTGGTTTCTAGGTTTTGTCCTAACATATCTGCGAGAAGTTGATAACTTCCTGGAATTGTAAAGTATGGCGTATATAAATTGGTGACTTTCTGGAATCTTAAAAATTCTTCATACACCTGTATCTCTTGTGAATCGTTATGGACAGGCATGATACGAGTAATCTCTGCCATGATAGAAGGTGCTTGCAAGTATTTGAGTACAGATACGCGTTTATTTCCTTCTTTGACAAAGAATGCATGCATGTATTCATAAACTTGAATTGGCTCACGGATTCCTTCTTCAATCTGTGCATCATACAATCTAGACCACTTTGTAGCAAACTCTGTATCTTCATCTAGCGTTGGCATCCAACTTTCAGTAAAGGATGTTGCACGTGAAGAAGTGATGGTACCTACCACAAGGTCTAAAGGAATTTCTAAGACACCTATATATACTTTTGGTAGATCACTAAAAATACTATTGTTTAAAACTGCTAATGTTTCCTCGTCGGCTTTGCCTTTTTTACGGGCTAATGTGTATTCAGAAAGTGACATAAATATCATCTCCTAGCGGTACTATTATACTTGAATATGTGTCTATGGTCTAATTGTGATGTCTTGATATATAATCACAACGAAGGGAAACAAACTATGGTTGAATTTGTTAAATATACATCTATATTAGGAAATATCACAATTGCAATAGAAGACGATACCCTCATCGGTTTATGGTTTGATGGTCAAAAATATGATAGAGCGAATATACAAGGAGAATTTTCTGCTTCGATTTCTACGATGGCTAGGGAAACAATCGATTGGCTCAATGAATATTTCTGGCAAAAATCCAGAAATGACTTTGAAGATTTCTCCTAGAGGAACTAAATTCCAACAAGCTGTATGGGAATGTTTGTTGGAAGTTCCATACGGAGAAACAAGAACCTATAGCGATATCAAAGAACTTGTCTGTAGGAAGCTGGGAAAGATATCAATGTCAAACCAAGCAATTGGAACAGCTGTTGGTCATAATCCAATATCAATCATCATTCCCTGTCACCGCGTAATTGGAAAAGATGGTAGTTTACATGGATACGCTGGTGGTAT
>JABZLU010000206.1:0-2339 GCA_015256605.1 Solobacterium sp. | reverse complement strand
GTCTTGGCATGTTCTACATTTCCAGCAACTGAGGAGATACCACGAATTGCAAGTTTATCTAACTTGAGCGCACAAAGGAGCGCAACCGCATCATCGACACCCGTATCAGTATCAATCCAAATTGGAATTAAATCTGTCATGCGATTTCCACCTTTCTACCTTCGTATGCCTTACACACTTCCACTAATAGATCAACAAATCCATCACGATCAACACCAAGCACAGCGGTCACGTTATTTTGATTACCGCTAGATTGGTGCCAATCTGCGATAGTCGCACCACGTGTGTAGTGACCCTCAGTGTCGACTTCAACATACATCTCTTGTGTTGTAAAGATTTCAGGCTTCATTAATACTGCCACAGCACATGGATCATGTAATGGCGAACCATTCCAACCTAGTTCTGCGTGATGCTTGAAGAAGAAATCTAACCAATCCGCAACGATACCAGATACCTGGTTTCCAATTTCACGAATTCTCTTTTCATCCTCTGGATAAACAATAGCCTTCTCAGTTACATCAAGACCACACATTGTTAGTGGAATGCCAGATGTAAATACGATTTGTGCAGCTTCTGGATCTTCAAAGATATTGAATTCAGCAGCTGGAGTCCAGTTTCCGTTTCTAAGTCCACCACCCATGATGGAGATTCTTCCAATCTTAGATTTTAATTCTGGATGCGTTAGTAATAACGCTGCTACGTTTGTTTGTGGACCGGTAGCGATAATCGTTACCGGTTCTTCACTTTCTCTTAACACTTTCGCCATCAAATCCACAGAGGATAATTCTGATAACTGCATGCATGGTTCAGGTAGTGCAGGACCATCCAAGCCAGATTCACCATGGAAATTTCCAGCTGTAATTAATGGTGATAATAATGGTAATTCTCTACCTTTCGCAATTGGCGCATCAATCCCTAGTAAAGTACAAATACGCATTGCGTTATATGTTGTTTTAGATAGTGTTTGATTACCTGCCACACTTGTCACTGCTTTGATATCAAAGGCAGGATTTGCCTTAGCAAATACCCAAGCGATCGCATCATCGTGACCTGGATCACCATCTAAGATGACTGGTATTTTCTTAATTTCACTCATGCGTTCACCTTCTCTGCATTTTCACGGCGTGCACGCTTTGCACGACTTGCCGCAATCAGAGCGAATACAACTAAACCGATAATCGTTACCAAATATGGAATTGGTGAAACGAGGTTAGAATCTACACCTGTCGCAGATAACTTGATACCAAATGCCTGTGCAAATCCAAAGATAAGTGCCGCTAGCATACAGCCTAGAGGTTCACCTGCACCCATTGCCTGTGCAGCAAGGGCAATAAATCCACGTCCTGCAACCATGTCGAGGGACCAACCCATCGCATAGTACATAGACATAAACGCACCACCCATACCACAGAGTACACCAGCGATAACCATTGTAATGTACTTCACGCGGATAACACTTACACCAACAGAGGAAGCCGCATGAGAGTTTTCACCTACAGAGCGGATATTTAATCCTAGAGGTGTATGGTATAACAATACCCATGTCAAGAATACACAGATAAATGCAAAGTATGTTAATAAACTATGCCCAGATAGCACCTGTCCAATCACAGGAATCTTATCAATGAGCGGAATTGTAATACTTGGAATTTGTAACTTCTGTGTAATCAAAGAAGTTGTAGAAGTAAGTTGTGATCCCTGGGTAATTCCTGTAATTACCTTAACTAAGAAGATTGTTCCACCAGATCCAATCATATTGACTGCAGTACCAGTTAAGATAATGTTTGTCTTTAGATTGAATGCAAAGAATCCCATCAGTAAGCTAACGATAATACCTACAGCAATTGCCACAAGTAAACCAACAAACCAATTTCCAGAATAGTAAGCAAATAAGGAACCAAACAACGCGGAAATCATCATAGTACCTTCAAGACCGATGTTAGAAACACCCGCTTTTTCACAGATAACAGCAGCCATAGTCGCAAATAAGATCGGAGCTGTAATACGGAAAATCGCAAAGAAGAATTCTGGTGTCATAATTAGTGAAAACATCTTACTTCACGCTCCCTTCTACAATCGCTCCAACTTGTTTTTCGCGTAACTCTTCTTCAGCACTCTTAACGACGAGCTTTTGACGATATTTGGATAGGAATTGGTCTGCCGCAAAGAACAAGAAGATAATAGCCTGAATAATATCAATTAACTGTGCAGGAACAGCAGCGTATGTTGACATTAAAGTACATCCTTTTTCAAGATATGCCATAAAGAATGCAGCGAGTGGAACAAATGCTGGGTTATTACCAGCCAAAATCGCTACGGTAATACCCGTCCAACCATAC
>JABZLU010000205.1:0-2346 GCA_015256605.1 Solobacterium sp. | reverse complement strand
AATCATAGCAGAACCGCCAACAGTCAGATCCCACATATTAGGCCATCCTTCTTTAAAGGACTTTCTTTGTTGAATCAGCATTTGGTTCTTTGCATTAAAGATACATACATGTATAACCAAATGATACAAATCGTTTGGAATAGTATCTCCACGTGTTATTACTTGATTTGTCTTTTCGCGATCGAGTGTATATAAATCCCACTTTTCCATATGATTCTCCTATTATCAAAATAATCCGTTTAAACGGATTATAAACGAATGATCGATTTTACAATTGGTAGTCGCATTACAAATGCGGTGATTCTACGATCAGCTTCAAAGAATAGAATATAGATAATTAATTTGAAATATGGATGTAAACCCAAGAATCCATTTACGATACTAAACAAGAATACAAAAACCATATATACAGCAATATATATCGCAAATGTCATCAAGAAGTAAGCAACCTGATTCATACGTAAATTTCGTTGTTCATCTCTTC
This sequence comes from Solobacterium sp., assembly GCA_015256605.1. Classification (GTDB taxonomy): domain Bacteria; phylum Bacillota_I; class Bacilli_A; order Erysipelotrichales; family Erysipelotrichaceae; genus Bulleidia. Next base: position 1,862 of record JABZLU010000205.1, on the reverse strand, counting down.
TACTCATATAGGTATTTTATTCAAAACAAGAAATGATTTCAACCATCAAAAAAGGAAGATACATAACGTATCTTCCAAAATCTTAATAGGGCGCTCTAAAATTACTTGGGGTTGGGGTACCGCAATGAGAAATCTTGGGGTACCTTTTTGATACTTTTTCAGAAAACTTGGGGTACCTTCAAAAATAAAAACCTCTCATGCTATTATCTTTTTGCTGAGAAAGAAAATAACTAGAGAGGAGGCCATAAATGGCTATTGATTATATTATCACATCTGCTTTGAACTTGTCCCAGGATCAAGTTCAAAGTCTATCTACATCCCGCAATCAAGATACCTTAAATATTTATCTTCTACTGATAAATAAACATCCTATTTGTCCTTACTGTGGTGCTGATACATCTAGTAAAGGACTTCTAACATATACGTTCAAAACACAAGACATCGCTGGTCTAAAAACAATTGTCAATTGGAAACGTAGACGGTATAAGTGTCGTGACTGTCATCGCACTTTTAGTGAAGACAATATCTTTACCCCTGATGGTATGCACTCCACCTTCTCTATGGTCGATCAAATCATGAAAGATCTAGGTGATATCTCCATTAACTTAAAGACAATTGCACTAAGAGCGCATGTATCTATTCCTACGGTAGAACTCTATGCCGATAGTTACTTGAGAATTCCAAGGCAGTTCTTACCTGAGTATCTAGGAATTGATGAACTATATTCTGACATGGCGTTAAAAAATAGTTCTTACTTATGTGTCATGGTCGATAATAAAGCTCGTGTTCTAAACGAGGTCATACAGTCTCGTTCAAAAAGGGAACTCAGTACTTACTTTGAAAACATCCCATTAAGTGAGAGACAAAGAGTGAAGATTGTGACCATGGATATGTGGCAGCCATACAAAGATGTTGTAAAGAAATATCTGCCCAATGCCATTGTCGCTGTAGATCCTTTCCATGTCATCGAGCATCTTACAGCCGGATTCTCACGTCTACGTATCGATATCATGAATCGTTACGAAAAAGGAAGTAGAGCTTATTATCTTCTTAAAACCTGGCATAAATTACTGGAAACTGACTACGACTTAGATAACGATCCGAAATATAACAGTTTCTTTAGACAGAAATTAAATTATCGAAATCTGTATGATCAGTTATTGGAGATTGATCCAGTCTTAACGCTTGCCTATCACTTAAAAGAATTATTTCGCAATTTTAATAGAACTGCTATTTATCCATCTTGTATAAATGAAATTACTTCCATACTAGATGCGTTTATTTCTGCCGACATACCTGCGTACGAAGACTTTTTGACATCTATCACAAACTGGAAAGAGGAGTATCTCAACTCGTTTAGAAGACCGTATGATGACAGAAAACAATCGAATGCACTATCAGAATATATGAATAGTAGATTACGTGTACTGATCAATGTTTCTAATGGTCTTTCAAACTTCCCTAGATTCCGTGCCAGAGCACTCTATGCGTTAAACAGAAAACTATATTACACAATTACGGATCACCTTCAATCTAACAAAAGAATTGGAAAGAAACGGGGTTCATACAAAAAATAATTGCCAATAAAATATTTCTTTCTTAGCACATATAAAAGGTAGAAATCGTAGACAAGAGACATTATTCTCATCTACAATTTCTACCTTTTTACCCCATGTAATTTTAAAGCGGATTTTTCTAAAACCCCAAGTTATTTTACATTAGGTATTTTAGTAATTTTCCTTCTTAACTTCGAAGAAGCTTTCCTTGTAGCTGCAGAGTGGGCAAATCTTAGGAGCCTTCTTGGACTCAATTGTATAACCACAGATTTCGCACTGCCATACTACCGGCTCGTCCTTTTCGAA
>JABZLU010000204.1:0-2347 GCA_015256605.1 Solobacterium sp. | reverse complement strand
AAACAGCACAGGGTATGTTTGTGGACTTCAAGCAAGTGGCTCGTGCATATCGTAAGAAGCTACCATTTGGTATCTGCCAGATTGGTAAGTCTTTCCGTAATGAAATTACACCAGGTAACTTTATCTTCCGTACACGTGAATTTGAACAGATGGAAATGGAATTCTTCTGCAAGCCAGGTACAGATGATGAGTGGTTCCCATATTGGCGTAATTTCTGCATGGATTGGATTGTGAAACTAGGTGGAAATCCAGAAAACTTACGTTTCAGAGACCATGAGAAGGAAGAGTTATCATTCTACTCCAAGGGCACAACAGATATTGAGTATAAGTTCCCATGGGGTTGGGGTGAAGTTTGGGGTATCGCAGACCGTACAGATTACGACTTAACACAACATCAGAATACATCAGGTAAGGATTTAACTTACTTAGATCCAATTACAAATGAGAAGTATCTTCCATATGTAGTGGAACCAGCTGTAGGTGTTGAACGTCTATTCTTCATGTTCTTTACAGACGCATATGATGAAGAAACACTTGAGAATGGTGAAACACGTGTAGTAATGCGCTTTAACCCAGTATTAGCACCTGTAAAGGCCGCAATCTTACCACTTCGTAAGAAGTATGCTGAAAAGGCAGAAGAGATCCGTCATGAATTATCTTATGACTTTGCGGTAACATATGATGAAGCAGGTTCTATTGGTAAGCGTTACCGTCGTCAAGATGAAGTTGGTACACCATTCTGTATCACAATTGATGAGCAGACAATGGAAGACGGTACAGTTACAATCCGTTACCGTGATTCCATGGAACAGGAACGTATGACAGTCGAAGAAGTACGTAACAAGATTTGTAAGGAAATTCGTTTCTAAGAAGGAGGGAATATGGCAAAGATTAGTGATCATGATATAAATGCCATTCGTGAAAAAGCGGATATTGTCGATGTCATCGGTCACTATATTCAGGTTCATCGCAAAGGAAATTCGTATGTAGCGATTTGTCCTTTCCATGATGATCATGATCCATCGATGTCTATTTCACCAGAAAAGAAAATTTATAAATGCTTTGTTTGTGGTAATGGTGGAAATGTGTATACATTTGTACAAAACTACGAAAATATCACATTCCCTGAAGCCGTTGGTAGAGTTGCCTCTTTGATTAACTATCCTTTACAGGTTGATGTTGATATTGAGCAGAGAACTAGTAAGGATCCTCATAAAGAAGCACTGTACAATGTTATGAATGCGGCGATTCAGTATATGATGTATCAACTCGATACACCAGAAGCCGCAAATGAAAAGAAGTATCTTGAAAAGCGCGGGATGACTGCTGATTTGATTCGTGAGTTTCAGATTGGCTATAACCCAAATCAGACAGCGCTATATCACTTTTTACATGCCAAGGGATTTAGTGATGCAAATATGAATCGTGCGAATCTAATACGTATCAATGAATCTGGTATTCATGATACCTTTGCGGGTCGTATTACTTTCCCAATTCATGATCAATATGGTAATCCGATTGGATTTAGCGCACGTATTTTAGATCCAAATAATCCTTCCAAATATATCAATACAAACGAAACAGATATCTTTACCAAGGGTGATATTGTATATAACTATCACCGTGCAAAGGCTGTTGCCCGTAAAGAAGGAAAGATTTACGTATGTGAAGGTGTAACAGATGTGATTGCCTTTGCTAAAGCTGGTATCTTTAATGCAGTATGTACATTAGGTACATCCTGTACGGAAAGACAGATTCATCTGTTAAAGAATATCGCTGCGAAGATTGTGTTTTGTTATGATGGTGACCGCGCTGGACAAGCTGCGACTTTACGTGCGGTACATATGGCAAGAAATGCAGGTTGCGATGTATCGGTTATTCGCAATCTGACAGGAAAAGATCCAGATGAACTTGTACGTGAACAAGGAGCAGAGGGTTTAAAGAGTGTCCTCAAAGATGAAGTTACTTGGATGGAGTTTGTGATTGAGTATCAAGTTTCACAGACAAATCTAAATAACTACTCGGATAAAAAAGAATTGGTTCGCAAGGTACAAGCAGATATTGCAACATTACCTGATGAAGTAGATCGCCGCTACTTTACACAACAATTAGCGGAAATGACACATATGCCAGTTGACTATGTGCCACAAACAATCAATCGACCAATCAATCAAACCGTACAGAAGAAACTAATAATTCCCGATGGTTCACTCGATGCGGAAGATTTAATTTTGATTATGATGTTGAAGTCATCTACCCATGCCCATACATTCGAAGTAGAGTTAGGGTATCTCAATGACAAGACACATAAGTTACTAGCAATGTTAATTATTGATGGTTTACATAC
>JABZLU010000203.1:0-2362 GCA_015256605.1 Solobacterium sp. | reverse complement strand
ATCAAGTCTTTTCGCTATATGAAGATAGTTTAGCTGATTCTTTATATGATTTACAAAAATTGTGTTTAAGTTTAGGGAATGACGAAAAAACCACGACGATTCAAACGTCTATTTCGGATGCATATTATTCTATCTCAGATAGTATTGATGAACTTCATAAACTCGTTGGTGAATACGACATGGATGAAGAAGAAATCAATGAAATGGAAGAACGACTCTTTACAATTCAAAAATTAAAACGAAAGTATGGTAATTCCATTGAACAGATTCTTGCCCAACAAGAACAACTCAAACAACAAGTACAGATATTTACACATCGCAAAGAGTTTATCGAGCAAATGGACCAAAAGATTTCAGCAGCACTTATTACTTATCAGAAACACGCTTCCAAGTTATCAAAGATTCGTCGAACACGTGCAAATGAACTCGATGATGCAATCCTTATTAATTTAAAGGAATTGATGTTACCAAATGCATGTTTTAAAACAGTTTTTACTGACTGCAGTCCTAGTGAGCATGGAAATGAAAACGTTGAGTTTATGATTTCCATGAATAAAGGGGAAGATCCAAAGTCTCTTTTAAAGACTGCATCAGGTGGTGAATTAAGCCGTTTAATGCTTGGATTAAAAGTTATCTTTACAAAACTTCAAGGGATCCAAACTGTTATCTTTGACGAGATAGATACTGGTGTTAGTGGACCTGTAGCAACTGCGATTGGTCAAAAGATGAAGGCTTTATCAAAGGCATGTCAAGTTTTTGCAGTAACTCATTTAGCACAAGTAGCAGCTTGTGCTGATACGCATTATTTTGTATCAAAAGAAGATCAAAATAATAAGACATTTACACATGTAAGTGAGCTTGATGAGAAAGAACGTATCAATCAACTTGCCTTAATCTCAAGCGGCAGTATTACAGACATTTCTAAGAAAGCTGCACAAGAACTCTATCGGAGAAACCATAGCTAATGTATCACGTATATTTTCATATTGATTTAAATGCATTTTTTGCGAATGCAGAAGTATTATTAAATCCAGAATTAAAAGGGAAACCAATAGTAATTTCTGGTGCTACTAGACGAAGCGTAGTTTCAACTGCAAGCTATGAAGCACGTGCATTTGGCATTCATAGCGCAATGCCAGTCAGTGAAGCACAGAAGCTTTGTAGAGAGTTGATTATCGTAGAAGGTCACTATACATGGTATCGCAATCTTTCGGAACGTTTTATGGAAATTGTACGTTCCTATACAAATCTTGTAGAACAAGCATCAGTTGATGAATGCTATGCAGATATGACAGAAGCGATTAAAAGATTTGAAAAACCTTTAGATCTTGCATGGTCTTTGCAAAAACAAATCTATAATGAACTAGGATTAACTTGTTCGATTGGTGTTGCGCCAAATATGTTTTTAGCTAAAATGGCTAGCGATATGAAGAAGCCAAATGGTATTACTGTCCTTCGTATTCGCGATGTTCAAGAAAAGATGTGGCCTCTACCAATTAAAGATATGCGTGGTATTGGTGCTAAAACAGTTCCATATATGCAAGAAATTGGTATTCATACGATTGGTGATCTAGCAAACTATAAAGATATCTCTAAACTAAGAGAATTATTAGGAAAAAATACAGATGATTATATTGAACGAGCAAATGGCATAGATCATCGAGAATTAGAGACGGAATGGGATGCAAAATCGATGGGCATTTCAGAGACGTTATTAGAAGATATTAATGAATATGAGGAATTGTCTGGATTAATTAGAACACTAGCCAGAACGCTCTCAAAGCGTCTTAAAAACGCAAGCAAAGTAGGTAGTTCTATTCATATTCGAATTTGTTACTATGATTTTAGAAATATAACTCGTGCCATGAAGTTATCTGCACCAATTTGGCGTGCTGATGAGATTTATAATGCAGCTATTGCGTTGTTTGAAGATAACTGGGAAGAGGGGGAAGCGGTACGCTTACTCGGTATTACAGTGGGTGATTTTGCGGATGAAAATTATATCTTGTCACAGCTGAATTTATTTGATGAAGCTGCAGCATTTAAAGCGGAGACAAAAGATATTATTAATGATTTAAATGATATGCTTGGTTTAAAGAAAGCATTTGTAAGAGCTAGTAATCTTTTAAAGGAGAATACTCATGAAGATTCATGATGCATTTACAGAATATTTTACAAATCTCAAAATTAACGAAGGTAAAAGCAAGCGTACAGTATCTTCTTATACAAATGATTTAAAACAATATATTCGTTTTTTAGAAGAACATAGCATTACTAATACAAAAAAGATAAAAGCAGAATTAATTGAAGAATTTATCGCAAACCAAGGCGAAAATAAAGCATCTACTTCATTAGCAAGAAT
>JABZLU010000202.1:0-2379 GCA_015256605.1 Solobacterium sp. | reverse complement strand
ATATCTTTCAATACACGCACATCGCCTTGAATGTTGCCACCTACCGCATCAGTTACACTATGGAACATGAACATACCATCTTTAATAGCTTGTTCTAATTCGTACTGTTTATATTTAACATTTACAGTGAATTCGCCGTCATAGATCATATTGCCCACTGTTGCGTTAATATTACAAGATGCCTCTTGTCCTAATGTCCAGTACACTAAAGAGCCTTTTTCAGCACCTTCATCGGTTACATCGTTAAGGATAGAGATAACCCCTTCATAATTTACTTTTTGTTTACCATGAATCACTAATTGGAATTTAGCACCACTTTGTTCACGGCAACGTTTTGTAAATGCGATGAGCAAGTTTTTAACTGTATCATCAGCACCAGCATAACCGATTGTATTAAAGTAGTAAGGTTCAAGCATATCAAGGCCATCTTGATAGTTTTGAACAGTTACCGCACTACCATTAGTGCCACCAGTCAATGCGGCATATGCACTAGCAGTTAATGCACCTGTTTTTGTAAAGATAATGTAATCATTGTCTTTCAATTCGGTTGCATCTTTCAAATTCTTTTGTGTATCTACTACTTTACGAACATCACCAGTTGTAAGGTATGTATTTACAATGAATTTACCGCTATTATCTGGGTCAGCTTGTACAGATACACCCAAATCATTACCACGGATGCCCTTGTATTTAGCTTTACCGATAGTACCAGTTGCCTGAGCACCATCAGAATTTAAGCGGTAGAAATAGCCAGTTTTTAAGCCACGAAATAAATCACGTAAGCCTTTCATTTTTTCATGGCCATAATCATAACCAAAGTACTTTTGACATTCTTTTTGGAAAGTATCATTATCTACACGGAACACTTCACCGCTAGGGCCCCAATCAAAGGCAAGCATCATAGCACCAAAGCCACGATCGGATACTTCCGCATATGCTCTGTCTTTAGATACGAAATTAATATAAGTACCTGGCAATACTTTATTGTGGAATAAGAATGTGCCACCACCTAATGCCATATTTCACTAACCTTTCACAGGCGTTTTTAATGCCTGATTTAAAATTCTATCAATATCACTATGCGTATACATCACATTTTCATCTAATAGACATGTGAGCAAATCACGATATCGTCTATATTTATCAGATGCAACGATTGTATATGCATCAAATTGTTGTTCAGCCATTACAGGCGTTTCAACTGTTTCAATCTCTGCCATTTTTTACCCTTTCTGTTAATTCCATGTGTTTCATACGTTCGATTGGCTTGGATACACTTCGTAAAATATTTTCATAAGTTACAAAGAAATGTAATACACCATCTGACACCTTATATTTCATACCAGTACCCATAATTGTACGTTCCCCAACCTGTACAAATTCAAGCAACTGATACAACACGCTAGGAATTCCTAATAACTTTCTTGTATCTGTAACCACATCAAGATTATTGGCGTAATACATGATGTCTAAATCCAATGAGGTATTATATAGCGTTCCAACATGTCTGCTCATACTTGGTTCAATGACTTTGATATAAGCACATGGGAATGTCATATTGTTTTCTTTGAATTCTAGGTATATAGGCACATTCAATGCCTTATGCACAGTCTTAGATACAGCCGTTAATACATCAGTATCCACCATGATCTTTAACCCATTTCTTTAATGTAATTTCCATAATACGTTTAGCGTTCTTATTGACTACCTTTTCCGCTTTTTCATGCATGTACGCACCATCAACCCAAGTTTTTTTCAATCTGCCACCTTGCATGACACCGCCTTTAGATTGACCTATCCAAGGAAGAAATCTCCCAACCTCTTGCCTATGGCCATCGTTTAGGAACGATGCATATGATGATGTGTTAAATACCTCAACTTTACCGCTTTGATTGTTTAATTGATATTTACCAATACTCCATGATTGGCGTGTATGTTCGCTATCAAAGTATTTTGTCTGTATCTTTCCATGTTGCATGAATTTTACTGACCTTTTACCGACTGGCGTATTTAACTTTGCCTCACGCACATACACACTGGCCATGTTTTCAATCACTTTTTTATTGAATGCTTGAATATTCCCTGATTGGCTTAATTTTATTAAACTATCTTTAAAATCAGTAAAATCTTTTAAGTCAAAATCAACACCCATGTTAATGCACCTCTAAATTTTCAAGTTGCACCTCTTGATGGGTATCATATCGTGCAGAAATTGAGGCACTGCGAAAAAATTGTTTCGTATTTCGCCCTGTAACAGCTATTCGTGAGCCTTTTTGTATGATTACACTAGGTGAGCAGAAAAGGCTCGTATATTGCGTAAATTTGGGTATTTCAGCCATATTGGCAATATTCGATGTTTTATATGACAATCTGCAAGGA
>JABZLU010000201.1:0-2391 GCA_015256605.1 Solobacterium sp. | reverse complement strand
TAAGCGGGCTCAACTGTACGTACAGAATCCACCTTCTTTAAAGCTTCTATATCATCCTCTTGAAAACCATAATTTGAATAGATTGTAAAATCCTTTAGTTCATAACTATCATCATAGGAATCAACACTAGCAGCCATCATCGGTGCGCTAGCACTAACACCAATAAAGAACGCAACGCCAATCGATACAATTGCGGATAGCGAAAAGAACCGGCCTTTTGTCGATTTAATTAAGCGAAATACATTTTTGTGAAATACTTTTTTCGCCATTACCACTCTATCTCCGTTATATCCTTTGGATGATCATTCTTTTCCGTAGAGATGACTTTTCCATTTTTAACATGGCAGACTAAATCTCCCATCGGACAGATGGCTAGATTATGTGTAATGATAATAACCGTCATACCATGCTTACGTGCTGTATCCTGCAGTAATTGTAATATCTGTTTCCCTGTTACATAGTCTAGTGCACCAGTTGGCTCATCACATAAGAGTAACTTCGGATTTTTAGCAATCGCTCTAGCAATCGCTACACGCTGTTGTTCTCCACCAGATAATTGTGCAGGGAAATTAATCATACGATCTTGCAAGCCTACCTGTGCTAAAACCTTCACTGGATCAAGCGGTTCTTTACAAATTTCAGAAGCTAATTCTACATTTTCTAAAGCAGTAAGATTCTGTACTAAGTTATAGAACTGGAAGACAAAACCAATATCAAAACGACGATAGTCCGTTAACTCTTTTTCATTCATCGCATCAACGTGTTTACCATCTACAATAACAGATCCACTTGTGACAGTATCCATTCCACCCAGGATGTTTAAAATTGTGCTCTTACCAGCACCACTAGCACCAGCCACAATGACAACTTGTCCCTTTTCTACTTCAAAGTTGACACCATCCAATGCATGAATATCAATTTCACCAACATGATATGTTTTTCTAACTTCTTGAAATGTAATATAGCTCATGTCTTATGTCTCTTTTCCTATCTAATTGTACACCTGAAGTACAAAAAAAGCAGTTCAATGACTGCTTTCACAATTACTTTCTTAATCCTAACTTCTGAACTAATTCACGGTAACGGTTAACATCATGCTTCTTGAGGTAGTCAAGCATCTTTCTTCTACGACCAACCATCTTTAATAGACCACGGTTAGAAGAATAGTCCTTCTTATTAGCCTGCATGTGTACTGTTAATGAGTTGATCTGATGTGTTAATAGAGCAACCTGTACTTCAACAGAACCTGTGTCGCCTTCCTTACGTCCAAAATCTTTAGCAATCTGAGCTACTGTTTCCTTTGTTAACATTTTATTTCCCTCTTTCTTTCTATAGAACTTCCAAACCGAGCATAACTTTTGAGGATACGTCATTCCCAGCAAGAAAGCCATTAGATAATAGCATACAATCGCTGTGTATGCAATATTTAATACCGATTGGTACTACATAAACTCCAATAAAATACTATTTAGAATTTCAAAGCCCTCTTCACTACAATGAAGACGATTTCCCTCAAGTATGAGTTTTCCTTCGTTAAGTAACTTATTATTCTGAGTACGATAGACTTCTACTACAGATGTATGGAATCTTTCTTCAAACAGTTGGATATTCATTCCTTCTTTCAAACGTAATCCCATCATGACTGCCTCAGACATTTGATCTTGAGGAGTCAATTCGATTGTGTCTTTTATAGATGAATCTTCGATGTATCTTCTTACGTTCTTTGGAATATCATAACGAGTGCTCCCTTCTAAACCACTGGCACCACAACCAATCCCATAGAAATCTTGATAATTCCAATATGCACAGTTATGCATTGAAATCATATCCTCTTTTGCAAAGTTACTGATTTCATACTGCACAAAACCATACTTCGGAAGCATCTTACAAATCCATTCATACATATCTGCTTCCATATCATCATCAAGGTGTTCATATCCCTTTTTTGCAAAAACCGTATTTGGCTCTATTGTTAGAGAGTATAAAGATAGATGTGTAGGTTCTAATGCAATCGCATCCTGTACAGACTTCTCTAATGATTCCATTGTCTGTGTAGGCAAAGAATACATTAAATCTAGTGAGATGTTATCGATACCATATTTACGTAATCGTCTCATTGTTTTTGCGACATCTTCTAATCGATGATGTCGGTTCATCATCTGCAGTAGTTTTTCATCTGATGTTTGAAAGCCTATACTTGCACGGTTTACACCGTGTTTTTGTAATATCTTTGCTTTGTCTTCATCAAACGTTTCTGGATTAATTTCAATTGTATACTCCTGCACCATGCGTGCATAAGGATCTAATAAACTGAGCAATTGATCTAGTTGTGATGAAGAGAGTGCAGTTGGTGTACCACCACCAATATAGATTGTTTCTAGATTCTCATTG
>JABZLU010000200.1:0-2403 GCA_015256605.1 Solobacterium sp. | reverse complement strand
GGGGCAGGGATGAACATTGAGGAAGCTGCTAGACCGTTAGTATTTGATGAAGCTGGTGGAATTGGTTTATTCAGTGTTGGATATCGTCGAGGCTGCAAACCGGCTGATACGAATCGAGCTGGATGTCTTCTTTGGAATGATATGGATCGCATACAGAAAAATATTGATGAAATCAAAAAGATGTGTCGTTGGTGCGTGATTGTTTGCCATGGTGGTGAGGAGTTTACATCATTACCTTCTTCTTATACAAGAGATCGTTATCATAAATTCCTGGAGATGGGTGCGGATATTGTGGTAGCGCATCATCCTCACGTTCCAATGAACTATGAAACAGTAAATGATAAAGTCATTTTCTATTCCCTAGGAAATTTCATTTTTGATACAGATTATCAACGTGCACAATACAATACTGAGCATGGTATCTTGGTTAAAATTAACTTTACTGAAAAGAAGTTTACGTGGGATGCTTGCGGTATTCGTATCAATCGTGAGTTAGAACATGTGCGTACTGCAAAATTACCGGATATCTTTGCGGATGTACAAGAAGAAGAGTATAGAAACTTAGAAGCACTTGCGGCTAAGATGATGGTTTCTGCGTATAAACGACAGTTGGTTTACTTGAATCCAAAAGAATATCAAAATGCAAATGAACAGAAATGGGAAGAAAACTTCTTGAACCCTAAACGTAGTGGTCGTGTAGAAGGGGAAGCACTAGATTTTCAAATCATCTATCCACTTGCCAATACTGCTGAAGATGGTAAATGGAAAAAGAGTAAACTAACAAAAGTTGTTAAGTATATTCAAAAGCAAATATAAATCGTTAAGACATCGCGTAATAGCGATGTTTTTATATCAGAATTCAATTTTTAAAACATGGTTAAATCATAATGAAATAGACAAATCTTCTGTATGTTTATTTCAAAAAAGTTGTGGTATTCTAGTAATGAGGTTTAAATCGAAAAGGAGTAAAAATATGACAGATTTATCACCACTACAAAAAGCTAGATATCAGTATGCACCAAAGCTTCCAAAGATGCTAAGAAACGGTATCTCTGAGATTTCAGTTTTGGAAGGGGAAGAAACAACAAGCGTTGCTGATCAGGAAAAGATCAAGGCTTTATTCCCAAATACTTATGGTAAGAAGGAAATTACATTCCAAAAGGGACAAAATACATCCGTAGCTAAGAAGCAGGTTGTAGGTGTTATTCTTTCTGGTGGACAGGCACCTGGTGGACACAACGTAGTGTGCGGTCTATATGATGCTTTAAAGGCAACAAATCCAGAAAATGTATTATATGGATTTAAGAAGGGTCCAAGTGGATTACTTGAAGATGATTATTTAATTTTCGATGATGCTTATATCGATCAGTATAGAAATACTGGTGGATTCGATATCATCGGTTCTGGTAGAACAAAGCTTGAAACAGAAGAGCAGTTTGCAGTTGCGGCTGAAGTTTGTAAGAAGCACGGTATCACAGCGATTGTTATTATCGGTGGTGATGACTCCAATACAAACGCTGCTGTTTTAGCTGAGTACTTTGCAGCACATGATGCTGGTGTACAGGTAATTGGTTGCCCTAAGACAATCGATGGTGACTTAAAGAATGAAGATATTGAATGTTCATTCGGTTTCGATACAGCGACTAAGACATATAGCGAAGTTATCGGTAATATCGAAAGAGATGCTAACTCTGCTAAGAAGTACTGGCATTTCGTTAAGGTAATGGGACGTTCTGCTTCTCACGTTGCTTTGGAATGTGCATTACAGACACAACCAAATGTTTGCTTAATTTCTGAAGAAGTTGCTGAAAAGAAGATGTCCTTATCACAGATTGCAGACTATATTGCTGATTCTGTAGAAGCTAGAGCTGCTAAGGGTATGAACTTCGGTGTAGCAATTATCCCTGAAGGTGTCGTTGAATTCGTTCCAGAATTCTCTGCATTAATCGCTGAAATTAATGAATTACTTGCTGGTAGTAAGGCTGAAGCATTCAATGCGTTACCTAACTGGAAAGAAAAGTATGCATTTATCGAAAAAGGTTTATCTCAGGAAGCAATGGCAGTATTCGCAATTCTTCCAGAAGGAATCCAACAGCAGTTATTCTTAGAAAGAGATCCACACGGAAATGTACAGGTATCTCTCATTGAATCTGAGAAGCTATTCTCCGCTATCGTGAAAGCTAAGTTAGAAGAGAGAAAGGCTGCAGGTACTTACAAGGGTAAGTTCAATGCATTACATCACTTCTTCGGTTATGAAGGAAGATGTGCATTCCCATCTAACTTCGATGCAGACTACTGCTATTCATTAGGTTACAATGCATTCATGTTAATCCAATATGGTTACAATGGATATCTATCAAAGGTTTCTAACCTATCTAAGTCGGCTGATGAATGGGTAGCTGG
>JABZLU010000001.1:0-28530 GCA_015256605.1 Solobacterium sp. | reverse complement strand
CTCTACCTCTTTATATACACCGTGTGGTGTTACGATGCGGCAATGAATCATACTCATTTCAGTGACTCTGCCTTCTTAACAACATCTTCGATTGTTCCAACGCTTAGGAATGCGGCTTCCGGTAAATCATCGTATTTTCCTTCAAGAATTTCTTTGAAGCTTCTAACTGTATCTGCGACTGGTACATAAATACCTGGAATTCCTGAGAACTGTTCCGCAACGGAGAATGGCTGTGATAGGAAGTTACGAACACGACGTGCTCTTGCGACAATCTTCTTGTCTTCTTCGCCTAACTCTTCCATACCCAAGATTGCGATAATGTCTTGAAGTTCACGATATCTTTGTAGGATCTGCTGTACTTGACGAGCTACCTCATAATGTTCATCCCCAATCACAAGTGGGTCTAACATACGTGAGGAAGAACCTAATGGATCAACTGCTGGATAGATACCTAGCGCAGCGATAGAACGATCTAATACAAGACGTGCGTCCAAGTGTGAGAATGTTGTCGCTGGAGCTGGGTCTGTTAAGTCATCGGCAGGCACGTAAATTGCCTGTACGGACGTAATAGAACCTTGATCGGTTGATGTAATTCTCTCTTGTAATCTACCCATTTCTGTCGCAAGGGTTGGCTGGTATCCTACTGCGGATGGCATACGGCCAAGTAGTGCGGATACTTCTGAACCTGCCTGGGTGAAACGGAAGATGTTATCAATAAATAACAATACGTCTTGATGTTCTTCATCACGGAAGTATTCAGCCATTGTAAGTGCAGATAGTGCTACACGCATTCTCGCACCTGGTGATTCATTCATCTGTCCATATGTAAGTACAGTATTCTTTAATACGCCAGATTCTTCCATTTCATGGTACATGTCGTTACCTTCACGTGTACGTTCACCGACACCCGCAACGACGGAACGTCCACCATGTTCAATTGCGATATTGTGGATTAATTCTTGCATCAAGACTGTCTTACCTACACCAGCACCACCGAATAGACCAATCTTACCACCCTTTGAATAAGGACAGAGTAAGTCGATAACCTTGATACCTGTTTCTAGGATTTCGCTGGTTGTCTGTTGTTGTGCGAATGTTGGAGCGTCTCTATGAATTGGTAATTTATGTTTTGCGTGTACCTCACCTAATCCATCAATTGGCTCACCAAGTACATTAAACATACGTCCTAATACTTCATCACCAACTGGTACTTCGATTGGTGCCCCTGTATCTGTACATTCCATGCCACGAACAAGTCCATCAGTTGATGACATCGCAATGCAGCGAACTACATCGTCTCCGATGTGTTGTGCTACTTCTGCGGTCATTGATGTCTGATCGTCAATCTTTACTTTAATTGCGTTATTGATGGAAGGTAAGTGTTCCGGGTCAAAGCGAATATCAATGACCGGTCCAATGACCTGTACAATTTTTCCTGTAACACTCATTGTTTTACCTTCTTTCTATACGGCACTTGAGCCACCAACAATTTCCGTTATTTCCTGGGTAATTGCGGCTTGTCTTGCCTTATTGTATTCGAGGTTCAGTGTTGTGCTTAACTCATCTGCGTTATCTGAAGCTGCCTTCATCGCTACACGGCGGCTTCCCTGTTCTGCGGTTGTGGATTCCATCCAGTCAGAATAAGTTACGTCAGTGATCATCATTGGAATTAAACTATCCAAAATAGATGCTGGATCTGGTTCGAATAGTGTTTCTTGATGTTCTCCGGCTTTTTCTTTCTTTTGACCCGGTTTGATTGTACATGGTAGTAATACATCAAATTCTGGTGTAAATGTCATCGTATTTACAAATCTTGTATATAAAATCTGTACCTTACCAACTTGACCTGCTTGATAGCGTGCTACACCATCCTCAACACATTTCTTTAAAACCGCAAACGAGATTTTATCTGATGAGATTTGTTCTTCATTAACGATATTAAATCCCGCTTCTTTTAACTGGTGATGGATTGCAGTTCCAACTAAGAATACCGGGTCAGCAGGATCCAATGTTTCTCTTGCTAACTTAAAGACATTCTGGTTGTATCCACCACATAGGCCTAAATCTGAACAGAAGATAATCGTCATTGTATGTGGGTTCTTGTTGTGTACAAGATACTTACTTTCAACATCTTGGTTATTTGCGACAATATCATTAACTGTATCTTGTAAACGTTGTGCATATTCACGGTTGGCTTCCATCTTTTTTCTTTGTTTAAGAAGCTTTGCGTTGGCAATCATCTCCATCGCTTTTGTAATCTTTTTGGTGGAGTTGACAGACTTAATTCTGCTACGCAAAGCCTGTCTTGATTGTGCCATCTTAGTTTACCCCTTTAACAAGTACGTATTGTTCGATTACTTTATCCATTACTTCCGTAATCTTAGAACGTAGTTCATCATTGATGACTGCTTCTGTTTCGATTCGATCACATACGTCTTTTGCGTTTTCTTTGAAGTATCTGTGAATACTCTTTTCAAAGCTTGCGACATCTTCGATTTCAACACGGTCTAAATATCCATTCTTCGCAGCGAACAAGGATAATACTTGTTCTGTCATGGATAATGGTTGATATTGTCCTTGCTTGAGAAGTTCTGTTAATTTGGCACCATGACTCAAAATCTTCTTAGTGACTGGATCAAGGTCAGAACCAAATTGTGAGAATGACAACATTTCATGGTATTGCGCTAAGTCTAACTTCAAGGTTGAAGATACACTCTTCATCGCCTTTGTCTGTGCGTTAGAACCTACACGGGATACAGATAGACCAGAGTCTACGGCTGGTCTTACACCAGCTGCGAATAAATCAGTCTGTAAGAAAATCTGTCCATCTGTAATTGAAATAACGTTAGTTGGGATATATGCAGAGATATCACCAGCTTGTGTTTCGATAATTGGAAGTGCTGTTAATGATCCTCCACCTAAGGCATCAGATAATTTCGCAGCTCTTTCAAGTAATCTACTATGTAAGTAGAATACGTCACCTGGATACGCTTCACGTCCTGGTGGTCTTCTTAATAATAGGGACATTGTACGGTACGCAACTGCGTGTTTTGACAAGTCATCGTACACAATTAATACGTCCTTCCCCTGTTCCATCCATTCTTCACCAATTGCACAACCTGCATATGGTGCAATGTATTGTAATGGAGCACTTGCGGAAGCACCTGCGTTAACGATTGTTGTATATGACATCGCATCACTTTCACGTAACTTCTGTACCAAACGAGCAACTGTACTTTCCTTTTGTCCAATAGCGACATAGATACAATTTACGTTCTTTCCTTTTTGGTTGATGATTGCGTCGATTGCGATTGCGGTCTTACCTGTTTCACGGTCACCGATAATTAATTCACGTTGACCCTTACCAATTGGAATCATGGAGTCGATAACCTTTAAACCAGTCATTAATGGCTGGTATACAGATTTTCTCGTCATGACACCTGGCGCAACTCTTTCGATTGGACGTGACTTTGTGCTAACGATAGGTTCACCACCATCAACTGCTTCACCAAGCGCATTTACTACTCTTCCAAGTAATGCGTCACCTACTGGTACTTCAACGATTCTACCTGTACGTTTTACTTCATCACCTTCGCGAATCAAAGTATCATGACCTAGTAATACGGCCCCGATATGGTCTTCTTCTAAGTTCAGTACCATTCCCATAACGCCATGTGGGAATTCTAAAAGTTCTGAGGACATTGCTTTATCGATGCCCTGGACCATGGCAATTCCATCGCCGACACTAATAACGTAGCCGACATCATCGGACTGAATCTTTTGTTCATAGTTTTTGATTTGATCTTTAATCAAAGAACTGATTTCTTCTGGTCTGATTTGACTCATGCCTGTCCTCCTTTCAATATCGCATTCTTCATGCGTTCAATTTTTGTCTTTGTTGTGATATCTGTAACGTTGTTGCCGACGGTCACTTTAATACCTGCGATAATTTGTGGATCGATATGGTTTTCAATTGTAACTGTCTTCTTTGTCTTTTGAATGAGTGCTTCTTGAATTCTATTTAAGTCTTCTTGACTTAATTTACGTGCGGAATGAACCACTGCTTTGACGATACCTAGTTCCTCATTTGCGAGTGTTTCAAACTTGCGTAGAATTTCATCGATATATGTGACTCTTCCACGATCAACTAGTAATTTCAGTAGATTTAAAATATCCTGATCAACAACTTTACCAAATACATTTGTTATAAAGTTCTTCTTTTCTTCTTTTGTTATTTTTACTGCGCGTAAGAATAGTTCAACTTCATTGTTTTCTTTTAAGATTTTTAACAATGATTCACATTGTGCTTTCTTCTCGCGAACTGTGTTATTTTCAGTTGCTAGCTCGAACAGTCCTTGTCCATAGCGTTCAGCTATTTCATTCACCATTGCCAACTGTTTCCTTTACGAACGCATCAATTGCCTGGCGATCAACTTTTTCGCCTTCGTGTTCGCCAATCAACTTACCAGCTGCACTGAATGCGACATCGACCATTTCTTTCTTCATGGATGCGTACATCTCTCTGCGTTCAGCTTCGATCTGTTCTTGTGCTCGCTGTTTTACAGCTGCAGCTTCTTTATCAGCCTGGGCAAGGATTTGTTTCTTTTCTTGCTTTGCTTGCTGAATTGCAGCACTTACGATTTCTTCTGATTTTGTAGATGCAGTATTCAACTGCTCTAACGCAACCTTACGATCTGCCAAGGCTTCTTCTTTTGCCTTTTGACTTAACGCAAGTTCTTCTTGCATCTTTTCTGCTCTAGCATCTAAGAAGTTCTTTACAGATGCCCATAGAAAATATTTTGCAATCAGAAATAATACGAGTGTACTACAAAGTTGAGTCAGCACTGTCAAACCATTTGGAAATAACTGTTCTACAATATTGACTTCCATAGTTACCTGAAAGCCTCAATTAGTATACGAAAATAAGAAGAATAGAAACTAACAAACCGTAAATAGCACATGTTTCAGATAACGCAATACCCAAAATCATTGTGGAACGAATCTTTGATTCTGCTTCTGGATTCTTACCGATAGCGTCACATGCGTGAGCAGCTACTGTACCTTCACCTAAACCTGTCATGAATCCTGTAAATACTGCGATACCTGCACCAATTGCGATTAAACCTTTTTCCATAAATTTTCTCCTCTTTAGTCTTTTTCTTCTTCAGGAATATCGTTTCCTAAAAGTACGATTGTCAAAGTGACAAACACCAATGTTTGAATAAACCCTGCAAATAAATCAAAATACATATGTAATACCGGGGTGATAATTGGAGCCATGAAATTAAATACTGTTCCTTGGATACCAAATAATCCAGCGATTGCATTTGATAGATTTGCTGTCCCCATATATACAAGGGACATCATAATAGAACCACACGTGATATTACCAAATAGACGTAATGCCATGGATAACATCGTTGAGAACTTACCGATGATATTCATTGGCAACATCGGTGCTATTGGTTCTAAGAATGCATGCATGTAGGCTTTAAAGCCACCGTATCTTAATTCCGCAACTTGAATCATTAACCAAGTTAGGAATGATAATGTAATCGTTACACTAAAGTTAGCTGTCGGTGAACTTAATCCAAATAGCGAAATTATATTACTGATAAAGATATATACCCATAATGTTAAGATATACGGTGTTAATTTATCCGCTACTTTCTTACCTACATTTGTTCGTACCGTTTTATATACAGTTTCCGTTACTAATAAAATCGGTACGATAATACCTTTTGGTTTTTCTAATGGATCTGCCTTATTAATTTTCTTTGACAATAATATCATCGCGATTGCTAGGACGATTGTAATCAGAATGATTACATATACGTCCGATTGTATTGTCATGTCTTCACCGTCCTCTCTCTATGACTGCCACATGAAATATAATTGCTAATTTAATTGTTGAAAGACCAATTGCACATGTAAGAACATTGAGATATTGCGGAAAGATAGCACTGATGACTAATACTGCAGCCATCAATGCATAATTGATAGCGAAGTTTAAGTAGCTTCCAGATGAGGATTGCATACTTAATACTCGCTTTGCAAAAATCTCTGTTCGTTTATAAATAATGAATGCGGCAACTGCTCCTAACAACCAACCTGTCGTCCATTGCCAATGGAACGGCAAGAAAACAAAACTAATCAGAACGAATGCATAGTATATTTTCCAAGTATGATTTGTCATTTCTTACTTCCAATTACTTGCATTATATTCCTTTTTAAGCATATGTGAAAAAGTATATTTTTCACAATAACTAGCCTTCATCTAAGCAATTCAATATTTCTAAGATACGGTTTAAATCTGCGGTATCTGTATATCGAATTGTAAGTTTTTTGTTCTGAATTGTTACCTTCGTGCCAAGCTTCACAGAAATCTGATGTTCTAGATCGTGGATGATTGGATCACGTTTCTTTTCTGGTTTTGTTTTGTTTGGTTTAACTTCTTCTGAATTAATATTTCTAACATAGGCTTCTACTTCACGAACTGACATTTTATCCTTCAAGATTTTCTCAGATGCATCAAGCATTTCCGTCTCATCTTTTAATCCAAGTAATGGACGTACATGTCCCATTGCGAGTCTTTTATCTACGACTAATTTTTGGACCTCAGAAGGTAGTTTTAAAAGTCTCATAATATTTGCACAATATTCACGAGATTTACCAACTCTCTCCGCCAGTTTTTCTTGTGTATAACCTAATTTCTTCACAAGTGAATCATAGGCTGCAGCTTCTTCAATTGCATTTAAGTCTTCACGTTGTACATTTTCTAAGATGGCAATTTCCATCATCTGTTCTTCTGTAAATTCTACAGAAATTGCAGGTACGACTTTAAGTCCAGCAATCTTCGCTGCACGTAAACGTCTTTCACCAGTAATCAAGTCATAACCACTGACACTCTTACGTACGAGTAATGGTGTAAAGATTCCATGTGTTCGAATAGAATCTGCTAATTCATTTAACGCAGTTTGATCAAATTCTTTTCTTGGCTGATAAGGATTTGGTCTAATTTCTTCAATTGCGATTTCTACTTCTCTTCTTCCTGGCACTTCCTTTGCGCTACTTTGAATATCGTCAAGGAACTGCTCAACATTCGACCCGAAGATAGAATCTAAACCACGTCCTAAGCCTTTTTGTTTTTTCTCTGCCATTTTCTATCGTTTGATCCTTTCGTTTTGTGTAACTACTTCTTTTACAAGTTGTGCGTAAGCACGCGCACCTTCCGAACGGGTATCATACTCAAAAATTGATTGTTCACGAGATGGAGCTTCTGATAAGCGTACATTTCGTGGGATGAAACAGTGGTAAACCTTTTCCTTAAAGTATTTACGTACTTCTTGTTGCACTTCTACAGATAACTTTGTACGTACATCGAACATTGTTAGAAGTACACCTTCGATAGATAATCGTGGATTCCATAATTTCTGAACCAAACGAATTGTACTTAATAACTGTGTTAATCCTTCTAGCGCAAAGTATTCACACTGTACCGGAATCATCACAGAGTCTGCTGTTGTTAATGCGTTTGTATTCAATAAGCCTAGTGCTGGTGGACAATCAATAATGATGTAATCATACTGATTTCTTACCGCTTCTAGTTTTCTCTTTAATAGTTGTTCACGACCTGTTTCGTATTGAGCCATATCGACATCTGCACCAGATAAGTCGATGGTTGATGGTAGTACATCTAACGGTGGCATCTGTAGCGTAACTTTTACATCATCCACGTTTTCATCTCTCATCAAGATATCGTATACCGTCTTATCAAATCCTACTTTGTGTGCTCCGATACCATGGGTCGCATTTCCCTGTGGATCGAAGTCTACTAAGAGTACTTTTTTACCGATATATGATAAACCAGATGCTAGATTCATGGATGTTGTTGTTTTTCCTACTCCACCCTTTTGGTTTGCGATTGCGATGATCTTTCCCATAATACTTCTCCCCTATGAATTCTTTGGGAAACGGATGATCATGCATACTTCTTGCGGTCTGTCTTCCGTTTCTACTTTTGCTTGGATACCCATTTTTTCAATCAATTTAATACTCTGATTAATTGTATTTACCGCAATCTGTGTACTCCGAGAGAAACCCTTTGTCTTTTGATGTTTATATTTCTTCTTCGGAATATCATCTAGACTTGCGATATAGTCTTCTGTTTGTCTTACATTAAATTCAGCTGCGACGATATGATGGAATACTTCTTTCTGTTTATCACTAGGTACAGTCAATAACGCACGTGCGTGACGTTCTGTGATTTTTGTTTCCATGACCGCATCCTGAATCTCAATTGGCAAATTCAATAAGCGAATCTTATTGGCTACTGCGGATTGTGACTTACCTACCTTTTGTGCAACCTGTTCTTGGGTCAAGCCGGATTGACGCATGATTTGTAAGTAGCTTTTCGCCTCTTCGATTGCGGTTAAGTTTTCACGTTGGATATTTTCAACGAGTGCCATCTGTGCTGCTTGGTTTTCATTTGGCGACATGATATAACATGGCACTTCTTTAAAACCAATCATCTTACATGCACGGAATCTTCTTTCTCCTGTGATAATTTCGTATATATCATCAATCTTTCGAACAGTGATTGGTTGAATCAACCCGTTCTCTTTTATAGAGAGTGCTAATTCACGTAAAGCTTCTTCATCAAATACTAATCTTGGTTGATATCTTGATGGAACAATCTTCTCCGTTGGGATATCTACAATACGATTGGTATCTTTTCGATCAAATATACTTAAAATACTTGGCATATAACCCTCCCTTATAAAGGCTTCTTTTTTATTTGCCCGTAATTGCGTGGATATTGTTGCGGCGTATGACTAACTTTGCGGTAGTATAAGTTCACTCGCATATCTCCTGTATATAAAGATGTATCCTGTGTTTCTTCTAGCTCTACGCCAAGCACCTTGGTCGCATGTTCTGCTTCTTTAGCTTCCGCATTACCTTGCATGCCCTTCATTGCCAGGAATAATCCATTCACTTTTACAAGTGGAATACATAATTCGGATAAGACACGTAAGTTTGCGACTGCTCTTGCGGTTACCACATCGTACATTTCGCGATCTGTTTTGACCTGTTCTTCTGCCCGCTTGTTATAAACATGGATGTTTTCTAAACGCAGTTGATGAATTACTTCTTCTAAGAATGTGCACCGTTTCCCCGTAGGTTCAATCAGTGTCACATCTAATTCTGGTTTGACGATTTTCCAAACCAGTCCAGGAAACCCCGCTCCAGTTCCAACATCCGCTACTTTCCCAAAAATCTTACCTTTTCCCAGTGGCAAGATGGAATCGTAGAAATGTTTCTCCAATATTTCACCATGTTCTGTGATGGCTGTGAGATTCATTTTCTCGTTCCACTCAACCAAAAGTTGGGCGTATTGTTCAAGTTGTTTTACTTGTGTTTCTGACAATGAAATTTGTAGCTCTGCTGCTTTTTCTATAAGTTCTTGTATTGTCATAATCTCTGTGTGACCTATTCTATCACCATCACGTCCCCTGTGAAAGATGAAAATATGTTGATAACTTTTTTCTCCACAATTGTGGAGATTTAATTTATCCACAATTTGAATTTATTTATTCTAATTTGTGGATAAAATAGTTTTCCACAAATTGTAAATAAGCCTTATTTTACATCGTTATTTACAATAAATGATGCATTAGGTAATGTCTCAACCCATTCGCAGAATGCTCGCCATTCTGGTAGACGATGTGTCTTACGCTGTGCGTAAATTGTCTTTAACTGACGGTAGTTTGTTGTCATACGTGCAGTAATTCTAAAACCTGCTGGATTGGAGTAAAGAATCTCAAGATACTTTACTTTAGCTTCTTCGTTTAACTCTGTCACATCTTCTCCAGCCAATTTCTTATCAGAAATCTTTTGTGTTAATTCATTATAGGAATTCACTTTTTCTTTCATGATTTCGATAATACGTAGATCTGTATAGGAGATATACACCTCATCTAAATTAAACTTTGTGATACGGTGCATTGTGGATTGTGAACTAATAAAGTCTAGGAAATGATAGCGTTCTGCTTCTACCCATGCCTTGTTTGTAAATGTGAGGTCGAACTGTACGATAATTCCATTCAAGAAATTATCATGACCACTTCCTGGTTTTGCATTCGCAAGCGCGTGTGTTCGTGGAACGATTGTTCCATCTACCTTTGTTAAATCAACAGCCATTGGATATTTTGAACCCATAACTGCAGATTCCATTCCATAGACATTTACATTTGATACTACGTCTGTGTATTTCATTTCTTATCTTCCTTTTCCTTGTTTGATCGCTATCGCAAGTACTGCGATATCAGCTGGGTTTACACCTGATATTCTGGATGCTTGTCCCATCGTAGCTGGTTTATACTTTGTGAGTTTCTGTCTACCTTCAATCGATAGATTATCAACCTCATCATAATTAAAATCGACCCCCAACTTGATGCCATCCATCTCTTTTAGCTTATTGGCTTCTCGTTTTGCTTTATCGATATAGCCTGCATATTTTAGTTCGATATCACACTGGTTAGCGATTTCTTCATCAACTTCTTCTCCGATTGTAGCGAGAAGTTCTTTTGTTGTAACGTTTGGTCGTTTTACCAAGTCAATGCCATTAATACCAATATGTGCATCACTTTCATAACCTAGTGATGTGAGGTATGCATGTACTTTTTCTTCATCTTGTACGAATGTAGTTTCAGATAGATGTTGTTCTAACTTCTTGATATTTTCCATCTTTGAAAGATATGCATCATATCTTTCTTGACTAACTAGTCCAATTTGACGACCATATTCAATCAGTCGTTGGTCGGCATTATCATGTCTCAACAACAACCTAAACTCTGCACGTGATGTTAATAAACGATATGGCTCTAATGTACCTTTGGTTGTTAGATCATCAACTAAGACACCAATATATGCTTCGTTTCTTGCTAGAATAAGTGGCTCTTTTCCATCTAGCTTCATACATGCATTAATACCCGCAAGTAAGCCTTGGCCAGCAGCTTCTTCATATCCAGATGTTCCGTTAACTTGACCTGCTGTAAATAAATTTTCAATAATCTTTGATTCAAAACTTGGCTTCATTTGAATTGGATCAATTGCATCGTATTCGATTGCATAGGCATATTTTTTGATAATTGCGTTTTCAAAACCAGGTAGTGAATGTACCATCTTCTCTTGTATATCTCTTGGAAGAGAGGTAGAGAACCCTTGTAGGTAGATGGTATCTAATTCAAGTGATTCTGGTTCTAAGAATAATAGATGTCTTGGCTTATCTTTAAAACGCACAAGTTTATCTTCGATAGATGGACAATAACGTGGTCCAACTCCCTTTACTACACCAGAATACATACTGGATTTATTGAGATTACCCAAAATATATTCATGTGTTTCCGGGGTTGTATATGTCATATGACAACATACTTGCTTGTCATATGGTAATACATCTTCTCTTGTGGTCAGTTCTGAGAAGTGCAAGAATCCTTCTGTGCCTGGTTCTAGCTTTGTTTTACTAAAATCAATTGATGAGCGTAGGATTCTTGGCGGTGTTCCTGTTTTTAAACGGAAGGTTCTTAAACCTAACTCTCGTAAAGACTCTGACAGATCTCCGGTTGTCGGTTCAAGATCTGGCCCACCTGGTGTAACTTCTGATGAAATCATATTTACACCTGCCATATATGTTCCTGTTGTTACAATCACAATCTTGGCATTTAAGATTGTGCCATCTTTTAACGTAACACCTGTTACTTTGTTATTGGTTACATTAAGTTTGCTTGCCATCCCTTCAATAACGGTAAGGTTTTCTTGATGTAGACAGATATCTTGCATCATACGCTTGTATGCAAGTTTATCTGATTGTACACGTAGTGCACGTACACCTGGACCCTTTGCGCCATTTAGCATCTTGAATTGTAGTGCTGTCTTATCCGCAGTGATAGCCATTTGACCACCTAGTGCATCAATTTCTCGTACGACAATCCCTTTTGCTGGTCCACCTACTGATGGGTTACATGGCATCTTACCAATATTTTCTATCTTCAACGTGAGAAGACATGTGTTCTTTTTTAATCGTGCAGAGGCTAGTGCAGCTTCAATACCTGCATGGCCACCACCAATAACAATAATTTCAAAATCACTCATTGTTTATTTCTTCCACCATTTCCTTTAATTCGTCAGGTATATTTGGGGAAAGTATTTCAAATCTGATTTTGCCTTCCAAACCCTGATGCTTGGCCAACAAACGATACATCGTTAGCCGTCCTATATATTCGCAAATCTTTTGAGATTTTTCTTTGACTTGTGATACGAAAGGAATCGCAATTTGTATTTCATTACTATCCATACGTATACACTCTGTATTACTGCCACGAATTAACTCCCAACCAGATTCTTTCGCTTTTTGTTTTGCGTACCGTTCTAGCGTACGTTGTTGTCTTTCATTTCCACTATCTTGTCCAATCTCTTGAGAGATAACTGCTAGATAGTGCTTTGTGGCATCTTCTTTAAAGATTTCTTCTGGAGTGATATTTGGATTTGCACTCCAGAGGTCGATGCCATGTTTTTGTGCTTGTTGTAAAATCTTGGCTGTTATCTTTGGACTATCTTTATCTAGATAACAATAACTTTCAAGATTGTTTTGTATCGAGATTCCAACATCCTCTGGATAGACTGGCGACAAGAAGAATACAACGTTTGTTAAATATAAACAGTTCATCTGTGGAGGTATATTTCCACGAGATGCTTTCTCTATCGCTGCATAAAGTCCATCTTGTGTGTCATATCCAGT
Organism: Solobacterium sp.; assembly: GCA_015256605.1. Taxonomy (GTDB): domain Bacteria; phylum Bacillota_I; class Bacilli_A; order Erysipelotrichales; family Erysipelotrichaceae; genus Bulleidia. The sequence goes on along the minus strand of JABZLU010000001.1, from coordinate 15,731 downwards.
GAAATCACCATAGCGATTCCACATCTGTTTCAAAGAAAGATTAATTTCAGAATCATAATGTGCATAGCCGATTAATGCTTTCTTACGCCCATGATTTGGTCTTGCAAAGAAGAACAGTAAATCTCCTTTGTGGAAATCTGTAAACTTCTTATTGGATAATCTCCAAAATAGTATCGATTGATTTCGACATAAGCGATGATATGCAAGCATCTTTTCATCCGTTACATATGCGATAGACCCCATTATGATTCCTCCTTTCTATATTAATTAGAATAAACCGTAGGTTTCTCCATTTTCATCAACACCCATATTGACTGCTGCAGGTATCTTTGGAAGTCCTGGCATTGTGAGTACATTACCAGTGTAAACAACCACAAAGCCTGCCCCAGCAGATACTGAGATATCTGTAATATGTGTTACAAAGTTTTCTGGTCTTCCCTTTAGAGTAGGATCATCACTCAGTGATAATGGTGTCTTCGCCATACATACCGGTAACTTATCCCATCCATGTTTGATAAAGTCCTGTATCTTTGTTTTGGTTAGTTCACTAAATTCTACAAGTGGTGAACCATAAACTATTTCACAAATCTTTTTAATCTTTGTTTCAATGGAATCTTCCACATCATAAATTGGTTGATACTTGCATGCATGGTCAGTTATCTCTACAACCTTATTTGCAAGATCTAACATACCATCTCCACCTTTTGCCCATCCATCCGCTTCTGAAACTGGGTAGTTATTTTCATGACACCACGCAAGTAACGCATCTACTTCTTCTTTACTATCTTTTGCGAACTTGTTGATAGCGACAATAAATGGAAGTTTGAAACTTTGAACTGTTTCAATGTGTTTTTGCAGGTTCTTCGCACCTGCAAGCATAGCTTCAATATTTGGTTGATCAAGATTTTCTTGTTCAACACCTCCGTGCATCTTAAGAGCGCGAATTGTTGCGACTACCACAACTGCTGAAGGCTCTAGTTCTGCTAATCGACACTTAATATCTAAAAACTTTTCAGCTCCTAAATCTGCACCAAATCCTGCTTCAGTCACAACATAATCTGCTAACTTAAGTGCCATCTTGGTAGCGATAACAGAGTTACATCCATGCGCAATATTTGCGAATGGACCACCATGTATGAATGTTGGAGTATGTTCCAGAGTTTGTACTAAGTTTGGATTAATTGCTTCCTTCATCACAACTGTAGCAGCACCAGCAGCTTGAATATCATCCACAGTTACTGGTTGATCATCGTATGTGTATGCCACAACTGCTTTGCCAATTCTCTTTTCAAAATCTTGTAAGTCTTTTGAAAGACATAAGATGGCCATTACTTCAGAAGCTACTGTAATCACAAAATGATCTTCTCTTTCAACACCATTTGATTTCTTTTTCTGCGCGATTGTAATATCACGCAGTGTACGGTCATTCATATCTAAACAACGCTTCCAGGTAACTCTCGTTGGGTCGATATTAAGTGGATTTCCTTGGAAGATTGAATTGTCTAAGATAGCCGCAATTAAGTTATTGGCTGTTGTGATTGCATGCATATCACCCGTGAAGTGCAAGTTGATAGATTCCATTGGAACTACCTGTGCATATCCTCCACCAGTTGCACCACCTTTTAAGCCAAAGACCGGGCCTAACGATGGTTCACGTAAACATGCCATCACATTTTTACCAACCTTGGATAATCCATCTGCTAATCCAATCGTAGTTGTGGACTTTCCTTCACCTGCTTTTGTTGGGTTGATTGCAGTTACTAATATCAACTTTCCATCCGGTTTGTCTGCTAGTGTTTCCATGAGTTTAATGCTTACTTTAGCTTTTTCTTTGCCATACATTTCCAAGTACTCTTCTGGGATTCCTGCTTTATGCGCAATTTTATCAATTGGCTCCAGGACAGCTGCTTGTGCAATCTTTAAATCTGTGTTCATAGAAACACCTCTTTTCTATTTCATTTTGCGACGGTCTGCTAATGCATGTGCAAGTGTCATTTCATCTGCGTAGTCGAGCATTCCGCCTGATGGAAGTCCGTGTGCAATTCGAGTCACTAATACGTGTGGGTAGCGTGATGTAATGAGTTTATCTAAATACATCGCTGTTGTTTCCCCATCAATCGTAATGTTTGTGCCTAAAATCACTTCTTCTGCTTCAGGTAGTCTTGTAAGTAACGACTCAATATTCAAGTCATTTGGCATAATTCCCTTGCTTGAAGAAATCAAACCATTTAATACGTGATATGTGCCGCGGTATTCCGCTGTTTTTTCCATTGCGATCACGTCTTTAGGCGACTGTACTACGAAAATCTGTTTTTGATTTCGACTATCATCACGACAGATTTCGCATTCCTCTTTCTCAGAAAGATTTCCGCATATTTTACAATGGGTTATTTTTTCATGAACGTCATTAATTGCCTGGGCGAATTCTTTAGCTTCTTGGAGATTCATTTCCATGATAGAAAATGCATATCTTTCTGCTGTTTTTTCACCAACACCAGGCAAGAATTTCAATCGCTGAATCAGTTCTGTTAAACTTTTCGGGTACATTCTTTACATCCCCGGAAGTTTTAATCCACTTGTGGCTGAGCCAAGTTTATTTTCTCTATCTTGGAATGCCTTATCTACCGCTTCATTGACTGCGATTAGAATTAAGTCTTGTAACATTTCCTTGTTGTCTACTGACATGAGGTCATCTGCGATTTCTACAGACTGCACTTCATTTCTTCCGTTTACAACAACCTTTACACCATTCCCACCTGCTTTACCTTCGTATTCAGTGGCGTTTAATTCTTCTTCAATTTTGCCTAGATTATCTTGCATCTGGCGAGCTTGTTCCATTAATTTCTGAATATCCATTTTCTATTCCTCTATTTCTAATATTTCAGGGTTAAAAATTGCTTTTACCTTATCTTCTGTTGATACTTCTTGTGGTTTTTCAATTGTATATCGAACAATTGATTTTGGTTGTGGCAAATTACCTGCTTTCTTCAGTTCGATAAACTTCAAAGTTGCATCTTTCATCGCATCATTTGTAGCGATATACAACATCTTATCAATCCCTAATGTTTCTCTTGCGAATTGATATAACTCTTGGTTCATCTTTGGTTCATTCATTCGATTTGCTAGAACTTTAGAATCTGTAGCTAATACTACACAATCAAGTCCACTTGCTACTATTCTTGTCTCTTCTAGTAGTGATGTATACTTCTTACTATTCATATCAAACAAGCTATGAATCTTGTTGAACTTCTCATCATCTTCGTATTTAATTGCTTTCTGACACTGTACAAGAAGCGTCAAAATTTCATCACTTGATAGTTCATTAGAACTTGTAGAAGCCGCTGTCTTTATTGGCTCTTCTGGCTTTTGTTCTTCATTAATTTCTTGTGATTGTTCTACAGGTTTTTCTGGTTCTTTCAGTTTTACTGTAGGAACAACATATTCACTTTCCTTTTGTTGAATAGGAACTTCCACACGTTTTTCAACCACTACTGTTTCTGTGGTAGGTTGGATTGCTAAACCTAAACAAATTACTTCAAAACAGCTTGCTGAAGAGGTCGCAATTCTAAATTTATCTTTAGAATCAAACATCTTTTCAATTATATGCATGCATGTTTGTTGTGATAGGGTTTCCGATAGGTTTTCAGCCTGTTCTTTTGAAATTAATTTTAGTAATTTATCTTTCTTCGTGGAATGATAAATCACCACATCTTTCAGGATATCTATCATGCCATCCGTAAACTTCTGGAAATCGATACCTTGGTGTTCATACTTCTTAATTCTCGTTAGGATATCTTCTAAGTTTCCTTCATAAATTGAATGGATTAAGTTTATCTTTTCATCAACAGATGCTAGTCCATAGATATGATCCACTTCTTCTGCAGTAATATGATCACTTGTATAGGAAGCACATTGATCCATAATACTTAGTGCATCACGCATACCACCATCGCATAAAACCGCAATATTCTCTGCTGCTTCTTCATCTAAGTAGATATTTTCTTTCTTAGCGATATCTAATAGATGATTCTTGATTTGATCTTTACGTAATTTTGTAAAGTCAAAGCGTTGGCATCTTGAAATGATTGTTGGGAGTAATTTTTGTGGGTCTGTTGTGGCTAGCACAAAGATGACATTTTCTGGTGGTTCTTCTAATGTTTTCAGTAATGCACTGGATGCTGCACTAGATAACTGATGAACCTCGTCGACAATATATACCTTGTGATGTCCTTGCATAGGTGCTAGTTTACTACGATCGATTAAATCACGGATATCTTCCACGTGAGTTTCGTTTGCAGCGTTGATCTCAATAATATCTGGATGTGTACCATTATTTGCAGCTATACAGTTATCACATTCTTCACATGGAGCCTTTTCTGGATGTTCGCAGTTTACCGCTTTTGCAAGAAGTCTTGCCATTGTAGTCTTTCCAGTACCTCTTGGACCACAGAAAAGATATGCGTGGCCTACTTTATGCTCACGCACTGCATTTTTAATTGATTGAACTATATATTCTTGTCCTACTACTTCTTCGAAGTTTGCAGAACGATATTTTTGATATAACGCTTGCTTTGACATTATTTTTCTCCCAGTATATTCATTATAACAAAATTCCTACATTCACATGTAGGAATTCACTGTATATTGGCTTTATTTTTCTGTTTTTTCTCTTTTGTGATTTCTCTTTTTTTACGAAAGTAATTTGTAAGTATTTCACTGCACTCTTTTTGTAGGATATTTCCTACAATATTTGGATAATGATTGAGTCGACTTATCTTCTTTAAGTCAATGACTGTCTCTAAACATCCGCCTTTTGGATCTTGCGTACCATAATATACTGTTCTAATACGAGAAAGGTTGATAATTCCTGTACACATCATACATGGCTCTAGTGTTACGTATAGGTCACAATCACTTAAACACCAATTTTCTTTTATTTCTGCTGCTTTTTGAATTGCCATCATTTCTGCATGTGCATATGCCTGGTTTAATTGTTCTTTGAGATTATGTCCACGTGAAATAATCTCTCCATCACATACTATAACGCATCCAACAGGCACTTCATCTATTTCTTCTGCTTTTCTAGCTTCTTCTAGAGCTAGTTCCATGTATTCTTCGTGTGTTTTCATAAAATAAAAGTGGCACACGCGATACAGGGACATCTATGGCTGCTGCCTTCCGGCCCTGACCAGGTTCAATGTATATATGCTGTGCCATGTATGATTATAGCAAATTTCTCTTACTTGTCCAAGAGTGTATTTTAAAAGGATTGTTTCACGTGAAACAATCCTTAGTTTTTAGAAACTCTTCTTCTTTGTTGGAGGAACAATCTTCTCCTGTCCACCCATATAAGGTCTGAGTGGTTCTGGAATATTGAGAGATCCATCTTCATTTAAGTTATTTTCAACAAAGGCAATTAACATACGTGGTGGAGCTACTACTGTGTTATTTAGTGTATGTGCAAAGTAGTTACCCTTTTCACCCTTGATACGAATTCCAAGTCTTCTAGCTTGTGCATCACCTAAGTTAGAGCAGCTTCCAACTTCGAAGTATTTCTTCTGACGTGGAGACCAAGCTTCAACATCACAACTCTTAACCTTAAGATCTGCTAAGTCACCAGAGCAGCATTCCAATGTTCTTACTGGAATATCTAATGAGCGGAAGAAGTCTACGCTATTCTGCCATAACTTATCATACCAATCCTTTGATTCTTCTGGCTTACACACTACAACCATTTCTTGTTTTTCAAATTGGTGTACGCGATATAGACCTCTTTCCTCAATTCCGTGTGCACCAACTTCCTTACGGAAACATGGGCTATATGAAGTTAAAGCATATGGTAAATCCTCTTCTTTTAAGATTTGACCCATAAAGCGTCCAATCATAGAGTGTTCTGATGTACCGATAAGATATAGATCTTCGCCTTCAATCTTATACATCATATTCTGCATTTCCGCAAAACTCATAACACCTGTTACAACACTGCTATGAATCATGAATGGAGGAATGAAATATGTAAATCCACGATTAATCATAAAGTCTCTAGCGTAAGATAAGATAGATGAATGCAATCTAGCAATATCTCCTTGTAAGTAATAGAAACCATTTCCTGATGTTCTACCTGCACTATCGATATCGATACCCGCAAGTTTTTCTAAGATATCTGTGTGGTATGGAATTTCAAATAAAGGAACGACTGGTTCTCCGTATTTTTGGATTTCTACATTTTCGGAATCATCTTTTCCGATTGGGACAGAAGGATCAATGATATTTGGAATTACCATCATTCTATTTTTGATTTCTTCCGCTAGGTTAGCTTCTTTAACTTCTAAACTTTCCAATTCCGCATCCATGTCCTTTACGGATTGTTTTGCCTGTTCTGCCGCTTCGATATTCTTATCTCTCATATAGAGACCAATTTGTTTGGAAATCTTATTTCTTTCTCCACGCAAAGTATCTCCACGTGTTTTCGCTGCACGATACTCAGCATCCATACTTAATACTTCATCAACAAGTACTAACTTTTCATCTTGAAACTTCTTTTTGATGTTTTCTTTTACTAATTCTGGATTTTCTCTAATTAGATTAATATCTATCATAATTTACCTCTTCTCTAAAAATAAAAAAGCATCATCCATCAAAGGGACGATGTCAACGCGGTGCCACCCTTTTTGTTAAATTGTTTCACGTGAAACAATTTAACCACTTCATTAGCGATAACGGCACAACCGGAAAGTATTAATTTCACTCAAGAGTGGATTCATACATCACAATGGTAACTCGCATCATCCGTTACCTTTCTGAAAATGCTTTTGTACTACTATTCTCTATCAACGTTTTTACAAAATAATTTAATCATTTTGACATTGATTTGTCAATGTAACAAAACAGTGATATATTTAAGATGATTAAACAACTCAGTTGTTTTAATAATAAGGAGAATAGGTATGGCAAAAAAGTCGCAGTACAAACAGAAGTTAGAGTATAACAACAACTACAACAGAAACAACTACCGCTCATTCTCAGTCCGCTTTAACAATAAAGTTGAGAAAACAGTTATCGCTTGGCTTGAAGCTAAAGAATCTGTAAAGGGTTACTTATGTGATCTAATTATTGCAGATATGGAAAAGAATGGAAAAAAGACTGCCTCAAAGAAACCAACTAAGAAGGCAACAGTAAAGACTGAAAAGAAACTTGCCAAAAAAACTACTCCGGCTAAGAAAGTCGCTAAATCAGTAGCTAAGAAAACAGTTGCTAAGCCTGCTGCAAAGAAAGTTACTAAGAAGACAGTCGCAAAACCAGTAACTACAAAGAAAGCAACAAAGAAAGCTGCTAAACCAGCTAAGAAGACTACTAAGAAAAAGTAATCTTACATTAAAAACTTCTGCATTTTGCTACGGAAGTTTTTTTATATTCTCAAAAAAAGAAAGGATAGAGCAATAAATTCACTCTATCCTATTTTTTATTCTTTTGAATCAGAATCTGTTACTTCTTCATCATCGTTATCAATGATATCTTCATCATCTGATGCATCTTCAAAGACACCTTCATCTAATACTTCGTTATGAGAGATATCTACTACTTCTGAATCTTCCTCTGGCTCAAGTATCGCTACAGATGACACAATATCATCCTTCACATTAATTACCTTCACACCTTGTGCAGAACGGCTATATACAGAAACCTGGTTGAGAGAGATACGGATTACAATACCGCCAGCAGTCATGATCATGCAGTCTTCATCGCCTCTTACAGCACGCATACATACAAGCTTACCTGACTTCTCTGTTACGTTAACTGTCTTAACACCACGTGCACCACGGCGTGTCATACGATAATCAACTAACGCAGACTTCTTACCAAATCCATTTTCTGTAATCGTTAAGATATATTCACCTTCAAGATTTGTTGCTAGACCAATGACATAACCACCGTCAACATTGAATCCCTTCACACCACGTGCTGTACGTCCTAGAGGACGAACTGTGTTTTCAAGGAGACGAACAGCCTTACCATTTGAACCTGCAATGATAATTTCCGCATTGCCATCAGTACTTCTTACGAATGCAAGTTCATCGTCTTCATTCAACTTAATCGCAATCTTACCGTTCTTATTGATGTTTTCATATTCATCAAATGTAGTACGTTTGATGATACCTTGCTTTGTAACGAAGAATAAGAATTTAGAATCATGATCCTTACTATATGGTACAAGTGCACGAATATTTTCTGTCTTATCCATACTAATTAAGTTGATAGCAGGAATACCCTTACTTGTTCTGCTGAATTCAGGTACATTATATCCCTTGATACGATATACTTTACCCTTATCTGTAAATACTAATAAGTGGTCATGGGTAGACATACTGATAAACTGATCAATAATGTCATCCTTATGGAGTTCCATACCCTTGATACCCTTACCACCACGGTTTTGTACATGGTATGTATCTGTTGTTAAACGTTTAATATATCCGTTTGAAGATAACGTAATAATAATGTTTTCAACAGGTATCAAGTCTTCATCTTCTACATCAGCGATTGCGTCAATAATCTCACTACGACGTGGATCATTAAACTTCGCTTTCACTTCACTCAATTCATCACGAATAATTTGTAATACTCTTGCGTGATTAGAAAGAATATCCTGGAAATCCGCAATCTTAATTAATAAATCTTGATATTCATTTTCAATCTTTTCACGTTCAAGACCTGTTAGTCTTCTAAACTGCATATCTAAGATTGCCTTTGCTTGAATCTCATCTAATCTAAAGCCTTTCATCAAACGTGGCATCACTTCATTAGGATCACGAGAATCACGAATTGTATGAATAATTGCATCGAGATTATCAACTGCAATACGTAGACCTTCTAAGATATGTGCACGATCTTGTGCTTTCTTTAAATCAAACTGTGTACGACGTACGATTACTTCATCTTGGAATGCGATATATCCCTTTAGAAGATCAATCATACTCGCTTGGCGAGGAACACCATTGAATAATACAACGTTATTTACACCAAAGTTAGATTGTAGAGGAGTGGAGCGATATAACTGATTTAACATAACATCTGGTTGAACATCTTTACGTAATTCAATTACAACACGAATACCATCCATATTAGATTCATCACGTAAGTCAGTAATACCTTCAATTACCTTATCTCGAACTAGAGTTGCGATTCTCTCTACCAAACTAGCTTTATTTACCATGTAAGGTAATTCATAGACTACGATACGAGATTTGCCATTTGGCATTTCTTCAATCTTTGTCTTTGCACGCATAATAACTGATCCACGACCCGTTTCAAATGCCTGGCGGATACCTGATCTACCTAAAATATATGCACCAGTAGGAAAGTCAGGTCCCTTCATGTAATTCATGAGTTCAGTCGCTGTAATTTCCGGGTTATCCATAACCGCAAAAATACCATCGATTGTCTCTCCTAAGTTATGTGGCGCAACATTAGTAGCCATACCTACCGCAATACCAGAAGAACCGTTAACAATCAAGTTTGGATAACGTGATGGTAAAACTGTAGGTTCTTTTTCTTGACCATCATAGTTATCAACCATATCAACTGTATCTTTTTCAAGATCGCGTAACATTTCTACCGCAATCTTAGACATACGTGCTTCGGTATAACGCATCGCAGCTGGATCATCACCATCCATCGAACCGAAGTTACCATGTCCATCAACTAATACAGTTCTCATATTCCATGGTTGTGCTAAATAAACTAACGCACCATAGATAGAAGAGTCACCATGTGGGTGATATTTACCCATCGTATCACCGACAATACGTGCACTCTTACGATATGCCTTGTCAGGTCCGATGTTCATCTCATGCATAGAGAATAAAATTCTTCTCTGTACAGGTTTTAAACCATCACGTACATCTGGTAATGCACGTGATACGATAACTGACATCGAATATTCCAAGAAGTCACGACGAATTTCTTTTGTTAATTCTGTTTCTGTAATATGTCCAGGATCAAAATTACTTTCGTCAAATTCCATAAAATCATCTAAAGCCATTGTAATTTATCTCCTTTCTAAATATCCAAGTTTTCCGCAAAGTGTGCGTTTTCTACAATAAAGTTCTTACGTGGTTCAACTTCTTCACCCATCAACATTGTAAAGTTATAGTCAGCTGCTTCCGCATCACCTACCGCAACACGAATCAATGTACGATTCTTAGGATCCATTGTTGTTTCCCACAACTGTTCCGGATTCATTTCACCTAATCCCTTATAACGTTGAATACTGAGACGATCGCCTAGTTCACGTTTTACTTCTTCTAACTGGTTATCCGTATATGCATAACGCACTGTTTGTCCTTTTTGAACCTTATAGAGTGGTGGTTGTGCAATATAGATATAACCCTGTTCCAATAACGGACGTAAATAACGGTAGAAGAATGTTAATAATAATGTACGAATATGTGCACCATCGACATCGGCATCGGTCATAATAACAATCTTGTGATAACGTAACTTCTCAAGATCAATTTCTTCACTTACACCACAACCAAAAGCAGTAATCATAGATCGAATTTCCGCATTCTCATAAATACGAGACTGTCTAGCCTTTTCTACGTTTAGAATCTTACCTCTTAACGGTAGAATTGCTTGGAAGTGTGAATCTCTTCCCTGTTTTGCGGAACCACCGGCTGATTGTCCCTCGACGATATAGATTTCACAGATAGACGCATCTTTCGATGAACAATCTGCTAATTTACCAGGAAGTGGACTTACTTCTAAAGCACTCTTTCTTCTTGTTAATTCACGAGCCTTCTTAGCAGCCATACGCGCTTGTGAAGCTAAGGCAACCTTTTCTAAGATAGCTTTTGCTTCATCAGGATTTTCCATTAAATAACGTTCTAATTGAGTACCAAAGATATCTGAAACAATCTTACGTACTTCAGAGTTACCTAATTTTGTCTTTGTCTGTCCTTCATATTGAGGATCTGGATGTTTAACGCTGATAACAGCTGTTAAACCTTCACGACAGTCATCCGTCGTTAGATTATCATCCTTCTCCTTTAAGAAACCTGTATCACGAGCATACTTATTAATGACACGATTTAACGCAAGACGGAATCCTTCTTCATGTGTTCCACCTTCAGCTGTGTTGATATTATTACAGAAAGTATAAATATTAGGATTGTAACCATCGTTATACTGACACGCTACTTCTACCTGAATATTATTTTCATAACCTTCACTATAAATAATTTCATGATTTACAACATCACGATTACGATTTAAGAATTCAGTATATTGTTTCAAACCACCATCAAACTTAAATACATAATGGCGCTTAGCTTCATCTTCTTCGCGTAAGTCATTAAACTTTAAACAGATACCCTTATTTAAGAAAGCTAACTGACGTAAACGGTCACGTAGAATATCATGTTCATATACAACTGTCTCTGTAAAGATAGTTGGATCAGCTTTAAAACGAACTGTAGAACCATGCTTATCTGCAGGACATGTTTCCTTTTCCACAAGAGTTCCTACAGGATGACCACCATTTTCAAAACGAATATAGTATTCTTTTCCATCATGGAAAACAGATACTTCTAACCAACTACTTAAAGCATTTACAACAGATGCACCTACACCATGCAAACCACCAGACACTTTATAAGCACCACCACCAAATTTACCACCAGCGTGTAAGACAGTGAAAATAGTCTCAATTGTAGACTTACCTGTTTTTTCATGAATACCAGTAGGCATACCACGACCATCATCTTCAACTGTAATAATATTGTCTTTATCAACAGTTACCGTAACCGTTGATGCATATCCAGCCATAGCTTCATCGATACCATTATCAACTATTTCCCAAACAAGGTGATGTAAACCTTTTGAAGAAGTTGATGCGATATACATACCTGGTCTTTTACGTACAGCTTCCAAGCCATCTAAGACCTGAATATCAGAGTCGTTATAAGTGTGGGTAACTTTCATATCCATCTCTTGTCCTAATACAAGATCACTGTTTTCAGATACTTCAGTTACCTGCTCTAATTTATCGCTCATTACTTACCTCCTGTGAGTGGAAAGATTTTTCCACCTTCTATACGAAATTCCGTCATGTCTGCATGTTTCAGAAAATCAGGAATTTCCGTCGTCGTGATAATGCATTGAAAATCACGCTGTACCATTTGTAATAACTTCTTTTGACGACTGTAATCTAGTTCACTTAATACATCATCCAAAAGTAGAATTGGTTGTTTCTTCGTCATTAACTTTATGTAATTTAGTAAAGCTAATTTAAATGACAACATTACCATTCTCTTTTGACCCTGACTTGCAAAGTAAATCAAATTTTGATCATCCATCTTAAATATTAAGTCATCTAAATGAATACCAACTTTTGTAATATGATATTCCATATCTTTCTGACGTGATTCTCTATGAATCTCTAGAATCTTTTCTTCTAGTTCTTCTATATCCTCAACGAAAGTTTTATACATAACTTCAAGTTTAATTTCACTACCTGATAATTCCTGATAAATCTTAGAAATCACAGATTGAATGACTTCAATAAACTTTCTTCTTTCACGGATAATATGTGCTTCTACTTTAGACATTTGTTCATCTAAAATATCTAGATAATTCAAATCAATTTTTTCACTCTTTAACAAAGCATTTCTATCTTTCAAATACATTTGATATTGATTTAGCGATAATAGATATTTTGTAGAAACTTTTGTGATTTCTTGATTCATCACACGTCTTCTCTCTTTTGGTTGATCATTAAAAATTCTTAGATCATCTGGTGAGAATAAAACAACATTTAATAAACCAATAAATTCACTACTCTTTTTAAGTGGTCTTTTGTGAATCATCAGAGTTTTTCCATTAGGATGAATGATAACTTCTATATCTTTTTCATCTGTATCCACAAATTTACAATCAATCCCCGCAAACATCTCATCATTGCGAATTAATTTCTTATCATCAACAATACGATGTGATCGTGTCAAAGAAAGATAAACTAAACTCTCTAATAGATTTGTCTTTCCCTGCGCATTTGCGCCAGTGATTAAATTGATACTTGGATTAAACTCTATATATGCATTCTCATAGTTTCTAAAATTTCTTAATTGAATATTTTTGATATACATTAGAAAACCACATAAGTCTTTCCTTCAATTTTTACGTTGTCGCCTGGATAGAGTTTTCTACCTCTACGATTCTCTTTTTCACCATTCACAACAATATCCATTTCCTTAATTCTTAACTTTGCCTCACCACCGGTGGAAACAATGCCAGAGAGTTTCATAAATTGCTGTAAAGTAATGTATTCTGTTGTGATTTTTTCCATCCTAAACTCCTTCATAAAAACCTTAAAAAAAACTAAAATAATTATATCATAAAAACAACAAAAAATCCTTTATACAAAGGCATTTATGAACATTATTTATATCAAAAAATTAAACCTAAAATTACAATAATTTTTTGAAAAAAAGACTGTTAATTTTCTTTTATCTATATCTCAATTTTAAAGGATTAGAAATATATGATATTTATTCTATATAATTAAAATATCAAAAAGGAGATCTTCTTAAATGAATATAAAAACAGAATTTTTAAAAATTATGGCTGAACAAACAGAAATAGCCTTAGCAACTTCTGTAAATAATATTCCAAATGTAAGAATAGTAAATTATTATTTTGATTCAGATGAAAATATACTTTACTTTTCATCTTTTAAAGGAAACGACAAAGTCAAAGAAATCGAATCAAATCCATACGTGGCATTTACAACAATTCCTCACTCAGAAAATAAACATGTCAAAGGCAAAGGAACAGTTAAACAAAGTTCTAAAACTATTTTTGATGTGGCTGATCATTTTATTGCTAAAATTCCAGATTACAAAAATACTATAGAGTTTGCAGGTAAATCATTGATACTATTTGAATTAAAATTTGATGCAGTTATCGTTACAATAGATTTACATACAATTAAAACAATAAAACTATAAATTATTACAATGCATGAAAAAAGACTGTGTAATCTATTCAAATATTTTTTTCGGAACTTTAAAATCTCATGGGGTTGGGGATAGACTATAAACTTTTGTGGGGAGACCAAAATATAATAAAACCTCCATGCTATTATCTTCTTGTCTGGAGAATCAAATAGAAATGGAGGTAGCCCTATATGGCTATTCATGATTTTATCACGTCAACCTTAAATCTAACATCAGATTCAATTCAAGAAATCGATGCGATACGTAAGGAAGACCGTCTTTTTGTATATATCACACTGGTAAACCAACACCCAACCTGTCCTTACTGTGGTGGCCCTGCAGTCTCTAAGGGTTATATTCATAGAACTTATAATCACCTTCCTTTAGGTGATACACCTTCTTCTATTCATTGGAAGCGTAGACGCTATACTTGTAAGGATTGTTTTAAAACATTTTGTGAAGATAATCCTTTTGGGCCTGAATATTTCCATCAAACCTATGCTGTACTTTATAAGATCGCTGCTGACTTTCAAAATCTACATCTATCCTATAAAGATATTGCCGAAAGGTATAATACCTCGGTTACTACTGTCCAACTATATGCCGATAGTTTCATTCAAGTCCCAAGGTTAACTCTACCAACTAATCTAGGAATTGATGAGCTTCATTCTAATATGGCCAAATATGGTGGTTCATATCTATGTTCTTTTGTAGATAATGATGCTCGCGTTCTTAATGAATTATTACCCGATCGTTCAAAACGAACATTATCAGCACATCTCGAGAAGATACCTCTAGAAGAAAGAAAACGTGTCTTATATGTAACCATAGATATGTGGGAACCTTATAAACAAGTCTCTCTCAAATACTTTCCAAACTGTAAGATATCCGTCGATCCTTTCCATGTAGTCAAACATCTTTCTGATGGTTTTACCAAATTACGTGTATCTTTAATGAACCAGGTTCCTAAAGAAAGTCCTGCTTACTATCTGCTCAAGCACTTTCACCACCTCTTGGAAACAGATTGCTTTCTGGATAACGAACCTAAATATAATCATTTCTTTCGTCAGAAGATGAACTATCGAGATCTATATGACGCACTTCTCAATCTCAACCCGATACTCAAAAAGGCCTATGAGTTAAAGGAAGATTATAGATATTTTAATAGAAATTCTACTTATCCAGAATGTATTGAAGAACTCACAGATTTAATTAGGTATTTTAAAGAATCTAGACTAGTATGTTATAGCGAGTTCATTAATCTATTGGAAAATCGGTTTGAAGAAATATGCAATTCATTTCAAAGACCAACAGCAGATAGAAAACAGTCTAATGCACTCGCTGAGAGTCTTAATCAAAAGATGCGAGAATTTATTATGATATCAAATGGCCTCAGTAATTTTGAAAGATTCAGAGCACGTGTTATTTACGCACTCAACTACAGGATTGGCTTCTCATTGACATCAAACATTCAAGCATACAATCGTAAACAGAAAAAATAATAAATACATTGTTACTCTCCAGACAAAAAGACAATCCCGTAGAAATCACTCTTTGGAATTGTCTTTTATAAAATCTATCCCCATGGGATTTTATTGCGTGTTTTTTGAAAACCCCACGCTATTTTAAATTACCATTGTTTCTTCTGAAGTTGGTTCTAATGGTTCTTTCTCTGCATACTTGAAGTCTGCAGAAATATCTTCACCCTTTACAACTCTTTGAATCTGCTCAGCTGTT
>JABZLU010000019.1:3624-9974 GCA_015256605.1 Solobacterium sp. | reverse complement strand
AATTACCGATGCCAAAGCAACTCTCTGCATTTGGCCACCTGAGAGTTCATAAGGGTTCTTCATTGCAAGTTCTTCAGTATTAGTCAACTTCATTACTTCAACAACACGTTTTTCAATTTCTTCTATTGGTGTCCCAAAATTTTCGAGACCATATGCAATCTCTTCAAAAACAGTTTCTTTTATTCCACTGATTTGTGTAAATGGATTTTGAAAAACATAGCCTATCATTTTAGATAATTCATACCCGTATTGGCTGATATCTTTCCCATTAAATATCACTGCACCATCTAGTTTTCCTTTAAAATATGTAGGTGCAAACCCTCTCAGTATTGCGCATAGGGTAGATTTTCCAGAACCATTATTTCCGATTATTCCATAAAACTTTCCTCTTTCGATATTAAGACTTAAATTTTTGATTGCTGGTTCATCTGAAATAGGATAAGTATAGGTGATATTCTTGCACTCGATTACATGATCTGCCATAAAATTCTCCATCCCAAAACAATTATTGTTATACCTATACTGATTAATGTTGCTTGCTTTTCCCAACCAGATTTTTTCAAATTAAATAATCTTGTTTTCTTACATTGATAGTTAAATCCTCTTGCTTCTAAAGTTAATGCTTTTTCATCTGCATTAATAACTGCCCCAAGGATTAATGGAACCATTGAGGGAAAAAATGCCTTTGCTCTCACCAATATATTCCCCTCAGTTTCCACACCACGTGCTTGTTGTGCATTCATGATAGTCCTACTATTCTTTCCTAATACATCAATCATTTTCAATGATGAGGTAAAGACAAAAGCTGCTTTATAATTCATGCCTGATTCTTCTAAAGCTCTAGATATTTCCTGATTAGTTGTAGTCTGGAAATACCATAAAAATATTCCAGCAATATTAGTAATCATGAATGTCAGATTGATAGCTGATTTCAAACCACCTTGATATATACTCAAAAAGTAAAATCTCCACAACTCTGCACCGCCTGGTATTAGGAATAACTGTACTAGAAATACAATCAAGGATACCGTAAATATAACCTTAAATCCTTTTAAAAATCGTTTTAATATACCACTCAGCAATGCCAAAATAGGCAATACAAAAAACCATGGTATAACTAGAATCGGAATATTTAAATTAGTCAAATTCAGTGTCATGAAAATAAATGAGCAGATTGAATAGGATATTAAAATGACTAATTTTGTTTTTGGATGTAAGCCACAGATTTTATTTGATTTGTTAATCTGTATTTGTTCTACAAATGTCTTTTCCATACTTACCTTTCAATATGGAAGCACATAGAGGTGACTATTTGCTATTTCTTTTTAATGTATAACTCACCAAGGCTAAATTTAATTAAGTTTCTAGTAGGAATCACTTTAATAACTGCCCAACAAATTAAGAATGAGATAATTCTATCTAATACTTGGAAAACACCTTCTGTTCCAAAGAATGCCGTCCAAATATTTGCTCCTGCTGCCAAAGCAGCTGCTGTGATTAAAGATGTTCCACCACCGGTTACCCCACCGTATACGAGAACGACAATTGGTGCAGAAACAATAATTGATACCCAAGCCATAATAAACATAGATAGTAACCACTTCCATGTCTTGTTAAACATATTCTTTCTAGCTAGGAAACCAGTCACTAAACCTGCAATGATATTTACTGGGATAAACGCAAAATTAGTTGGATTTGCTATTCCAGTTACAACATTTGTTAATCCACCAGCTACAGCCCCAACCCATGGACCACATAATAATGATGCAAAAATTGTCCCAATAGTATCTAGATACATCGGTAACTTTAATAATCCAGCAAGTTGTCCACCTACAAAATTGACAGCAACACATACTGGAATGATGAGAATTGCCTGCATTGTAAAATCATCTTTAATAGAATACTTTTTTGTTGTTTCCATAGTCATATACCCTCCTAATCTTTATCTATGGATGTAATCACCTCTAGTAGCATTCCGTAAAATTTACTTGTACCTTCAGTGTATCGAAAGAAATATAAAAAGAAAATGACAGTTGTCAGTTTCTTTGATAAACTTCAATTATGATAAATAAAAGCTTAAAACATGCATTCAATATAATTTTCTTGAGCAATACATTAACAAACTTACCTCAAAAAACAATTTACCAACTGTCAGAATTACTGCATGAAACATATATCTTTCAGATAAAAAAAGGAAAAACAATCATAACACAAGGGCAGCCCGCAGACTATATTTATATACTATTGAGTGGCGAAGGTCTAGTCCTTAATGATATCGATTGGAATATCAATAATACAATTGATGAGGTAACAGCAATTGATTGTCTAGGTATTACTGAGTATTTAACTAAAAAAAGGGAATATACTGGATTTGTTATAGCAAAAACAGACTGCTATGTATTAAAAGTTCATAATAATGAATTTTACGAAATATTAGCATCTAGCTTTGATATAAGTTTTTCAATATTAAAAATTTTAGCGAGAGTAACCACTCATGCAATGGAACACGCTGAAACACAGAGTACTTTTCCTAAAAAGGATATTGTTGGATACTACCTATACTTAAAATCATGTGAATCGATTCCATATATCTGCCCATTAAAAAGAAGTGAGTTAGCAGACGTTCTCCATATAAATCTTCGATCATTGTATAGATACTTAGATACCATGGAATTAGAAGGAATGATCAAACTACGAAAAGGTAAAATTATCATTGATATCGAATGCTTTAAAAAACTATCGCATAAATATCAAAGTCTCATTCTATAGTATAACTTTGATTCCACATGCATGCACTCATAAATAAAAGCGAACCTCCTAAGTTGTTGTCCAACTTTTGGGGTTCACTTCATTTGTACCTGCTTTTATTGTTTATTTAGTTGCTAAAAGATAATAATGATGTGCAAATCCATGTGCCCCGATTTCAGATAGTGCATGGATGCCTGTTTTACCTAGTTTGAGTTTCCCAATCACTAACATAGGTACTTCGTAGGATTTACTGAGTTGTCCTATCACATTCATCTCCATGAAATGGAAATATTCATGGCTAAGGATGAGATTGATTGCGTCATTCATAGATAACTGATTCTCTTCTGCCCACTTTGCAATAGACTTTAGGTAGAGGTTAATCTGATTGGTTCCAGATACATAATCACTGAAGTATCTTTGGTTACCAACAACATAGTCTGTATCTTTATCATTTAACTGTAGTCCTGATTCAGCGCAAATCTTGCGGAAGTCATAGCTACCATTAAACTTTGCGAATACTTCCTTTGCGGTTTCCTCACCCTTTTTCCAAGCCTCATCTACGATGCGCTCCTTATCTTCTTCCTTGATCTTGTTATAACAATAATCATAAGTGAGTTCTTGATATGCAAGATCTTTGGTTGGAAAAGGATATGTAAATCCTGGCATATTAGCCATCAACTCTCTTTGTCGCAATTACAATCAGTTTTGTGTCTGCAGCGATACCGCTTAATTCAACACCACCGATTGACTTAATCTGTTCTGCGTTTTGTAAACCAGATAGGTCAATGACACGCTTTCCTAATACGATATATAGGTTTGGTAGGTTTGCACCACCATCGTTATATTCTGTTAGTTCTTCAATCATCCAATCCACATCTGCTTGCCAGCTTGCGGCTGAAGATTGACGTGACCATGCATTCTTCTTTTGAAGACGAATAACACCTTCATCATCAATTAAGCGTAGTGGTTTTGTTGTCTTCTTAACAAGACCAAAGAGCTTCTTTTCTGTGATTGTTGCTTGTACTGCATACATACTGCCATTTTCTGCAGAAATTTCTAATGTTGATTTATCAACATTTAAGTTATGTGCAACTGCATCGAGTAACTCTTCTTTTGTTAGTTGTTTCTTAAGACGATCTTTACTACGTAATTCTGTAGCACCTACCGCAATTGCACGAATGATATTACGTTGTGTATCTACTTCAACAGATACTTCAACTGTATCTGGTGATGCGCCGTTTTGAATTGCTTTAAGTTCTGCTTCACGACGTACACTGATGATATCTTCCTCAGTTGGATTGGATACGGAACGTTCTACCATATCACGAACCATCGCTAGTGCGACACCAATTGTTGAGATAACTGGAGCGTTCTTTGCAATCTTGAATTGATGATTCATTGTTTCGGCTAGATGTGGCACAACGCTAGCTGCACCTCCTCCACCTCCAACGAATAATGTTGTACGTGGATCCATCTGATAGTCATGCATTAAGTCTTTGACTACCTTACCATTCTTTTCTGCTGCGTATGATATTACCTTCTTTGCAGTTTCCTCTACAGATAAGCCCATGTTATCTGCAAGTGGTTGCCATGCTTTACGTGCAGCCTCTACATTACCATATGCATAATCTTCTGGATGTACATAACCTGCAATGTTGGCAGCACCTGCCATTGTTAAGGATACCTTTGTACCATTACTACATTCAATGTATGCATACTCAGGGTCACCATTCATTGGTTGAATTGTCTTTAATACAGGATCTACGATTAAACTTGGATCTGTATATACTTCATATTCAAGGTTTGCGATATGGGCAGATCTTGGTCCGATATTAACAGCCTTACCATCTTTAATTTCAACCATTGATCCACCACCGATACCTACGGTACGTACATCAAGAGAATTTAAATATGTCTTGTGTCCACCAACTTCAGCGTACTTGATCATAACCTTACCATCTTTTACGCATGAAATATCAGTTGAAGTTCCACCAACTTCAAAGAAGATACCATCTGTTAATTTCTCATACATCAAAGCACCCGCAACACCAGCTGCTGGTCCTGATAGGATTGTTAGGATTGGACGATTTCTTACTTCCTCAACCGTCATAACACCACCATCACAACGCATAACCATAAGTGGATTCTTAATGTTTGCCTTCTTGATTGATTCATCTGTCATTGTGGCAGCTTCTAACATCTTAGGCATGATACTAGCGTTTACAACTGCTGTACGTGTTCTAATCTTTAAGCCATATAACTTGGAGATATCATTTGTGGCAGTTGAAGGAATATTCTGTTCTGTACAATGCTTGATAACCAAGTTTTCATTTGTTGGATCATCTACTGAGAACGCCTCAGCCGCTACGATACTCTTACATCCCTTTTCTTGTAGGGATTTGATTGCTGCGATAATTGCTTCATCAATCTTTGATGAATCTGATGTATCTACAAACTCATTTTCAGAGTAGAGATACTTTCCTTTTGCTAATTCGATGTTGTCAATTGCTGTATCACTCTTTGATTTTGCACCTTGTAATCCTTTACCAAGTGTTACAACACCTACCTTTACAACATCACCTTCTAGCAAGGCATTCGTTGCCTGTGTAGTACCATGGGCAATAAATACAACATCATCTGGTTTGATGTTATATTCGTCCATGATTTTATGTAATACTTGAACGATACCTGCAGCTACACCATCTGGTGCAAAGTGTGTTGTAGGAATCTTAACAGTTCCAATCAACTCATATGTTTCATTGTTAATCGCAACTGCATCTGTAAATGTTCCACCTACGTCAATACCAATACGAACTTTCATATACCCTCCTCATATGACTATCTAAAATCAACACAAGTTAAACTTGTACTCATTTTAAATAACTGAGGGTACTTAAAGAATAAGCACCCTTCAGTTTTATTTAATTGAAAAATAATACGGCTGATAATACTACACCAAATACTGCGATTACCCATAGGTAAGGTAGTAATTTACGTGTAATGCTGTTGACATCTACTTCACAGAAGTTTGCTGTCCAAACGTTCTGTGTATTTGTTGGGTCACCACAACCCTGGATACGTTCTGCAGATAAGAATGCACCCATAACTGCTAGTGGAGATAATGTTCCTAAACCGATAATTAACGCTGCAATACCAGAACCTAAACCGAATAAGTTCATTGGTCCACGGTAAAGTGCTAATGGCGCAAGTAGTGAGAAGAATAGGATGTATGTAACCATAGACTTAGGTGTTACAGCTAATAAGAATGGATTGAGAACTTCTTTTACCATTGGGTGTGTAACTGCTAAGTATAGAATACCGATACCTACCATTAAGATTACTGCTGGACCAGCATCTGTGATACCGTCATAGCATGTCTTTGTAAGTGTGTTCATTGCCTTTGCGAAAGATGTTGATGTGAAGATTAATGCCCATGCAATACCAACCATGAATGCAGGACATACTGGAACCTTAAGACCTGCAACAAGAACGATTGGGATTAATGGTGTAAACATTGCTAGTCCACCTCTAATGCCAGTTAGTTGTGTTGTCTTAGCCTCTTGCTTAGCTGGAGCTGAGAATGCAAACTTGATACCGTTCTT
>JABZLU010000019.1:1775-3614 GCA_015256605.1 Solobacterium sp. | reverse complement strand
ACCGTTCTTCTTGAATTCAACGAAAATCAAGATTAATGTAGCTACTGCTGTAGCAACCATGAGGTACATCTCAAAGTTACGAATCTGATCGATTTCAAGTGAGAAGATACCTGCAAACATCTTCCAGTTTGCGATGTTGAATGTTAAACCTGTTGTGAATGACATTAAGAAGATTGATGCAGCTGATAACGCTGGAACACCGATAGAAATCAAGATTGGTAATACGATAGAACCAACCATGATGATGGAACCAAGTCCACTTAATGTTGTGAAGAGTAATGCTACCGCAACACAGAGAATCAGTGTTACTACTAATGGCTTATCGCCACCTAATTCGGCGGATTTCTTAATGATATTTTCTGTAATACCTGTCTTGTTCATTAATTGACCTAACCATGAACCGAAAATAACCGCCATGATAGCTGCGCCCATACGAACAGTTCCAGCTTCTAGAACTGCCTGCAACCATCCGATTGCTACACCATCAGCATTTACACCAATTGCTGGAACACCAGCAATCAAGCAGACTACAACTGCCATTAAAGGTAACGCTAGTAATGTAGGAATCTTTTTTGTCATCATCAATGCTGCGATGATAACGAAGGCTAAAATAATTAAAATACCTTGAAGCATATTCAAATTCCCCTTTCCTATATGAACACGACGATTGTCGTTAGTTCCTAAATAAATAACAATTCATTTCTTACTTTCTCTGCCATACGTGGCGATAAAGTATCCGTTTCTTCTGTGCAAACCTGTATGAGTTCCACATCTTTATTCTGAAGTTTTAGCTTTTGATAGAACTGAAAATCTGTACCCATCATAAAGATTTTTTTGATATCAAACATCGTACATAACGTGTTCAATAACCGACTAACTTCCTTTGTGCCTGTGTTTTCTGAGAGCAGCTCTTTACAGAATTCTGATCGTAGTGGAACTTTCTGTCCGTCAATCGTTACCGTTGTAAATACTTTCTCACCTACCATCACATGTGCACAGTTTACTTTTTCATGTAGTGTTTCTTCATTGAATGCATTTGTGATTGTAAAACTACTGCATGTTTCTTCACTGATTGGAATATGTAACTGGCTACTGAGTGCACCTTGTAAACTGATAGTCGCAGAGGCGTATCCCGTATCGTAAATCGTATTTAAATCACTAGGCTGTACATCATCATGCAGCAACAAACCAATCCCACGTATATTTTGGTCTGCATGTATCTTTACAGTTTCTACCAACAATTCAAACAAGTCATTACCCGTTACTCTTTGTTTCGCAATGCATGTTGAGACAAGAGTTTCCAAACACATATCGAATAAGCAGAAGAATACTGAACGTCGACTGATTTCAAATACCGCAACACTTCCAAATTCTGCTGCGATAGATAAATCTTTACGACTTCTACCCTTTTCAACTGTCTGTGTACCCGTTTCTACAATGATACCTTTGCCTAGCAAATCTCCAACAATTGAACTAACTGTACTTGGTGATAAGCCAGTTTCCTGTGCAAGCTCAATACGTGAGATACTCCTTGCTTGCATGATCTGTTGCATGACTAAATTGGTATTCTGATTTTTAATGTCTTTTAAACCTTTTTTACCCATGCAAGCTCCTTTAATTCGGACTCCGAAATAAATCGTACTTCTAAAATACACCTAACTTTCGATATTTGCAATATAAATTTGTAAACGCTTTCTGCTTTTGTATTTAAAAAGTACTCCTGTGATAGAGTACTTGATTTTAATTAGCGATATTCACCTAGCTTTTCAGCGATGTCTTTGCCATCTAATGCATTAAGTGCAGTATGTGTTTGGTTTGCCAGTACTGTAGCCATACCTG
>JABZLU010000019.1:0-1765 GCA_015256605.1 Solobacterium sp. | reverse complement strand
TTCTAACACTTGCCTGCATCAAGAATGTTGTAGAGATACATCTGCCTGCCACAACGAGGTTTTCTACTTCATTTGTGACCATCGCACGGTATGGAATTTCATAATAATCCCCTGGTTGATAGGAAATCTGATGTACCAAACTCTTATTTGCGGAATGAACATCGATGTACCAGTCACCACGTGCAACTGCATCTTCGTATCTAGCCTTTCTTGGATAGTCTTCTTCATGCATCAAAAGTTTGCCTACGATTTGCCATGATTCACGTACACCTAGCATATTCGCTACCTGCACCAAATAACAATTTTCAAATCCAGGCATCATTTCCTTCAAGAAACGAACCAGACGGCGAATACACTGGTGACCATATACGATAGCAGCAGAACGCTCTAACGCATGCGTATTGTTCTTTAAATTCACTAAGTGTGGGCAGTTAAATGACATGACACCTGTCTTATCAGGAATTGTAAAGTTTTGGAAATAGTGTAAATCCTGTGGAATGAGAATACCCGCTTCTACACCCTTACGGAATAGCGGTTCCATCGCAAAGTTCTTGCCAGCAACCATCGCCGATTCAAACTGGTCACCCTTGATACGATGAATACTGTAAGTATCATCCAGCGAGAATACATATTCACGATATTTCTCAATATCAATACCACCCACTTCAAAACGCAATGAAGTAATCTGATTATTTCCCTCTTCATCACCACACAATACTTCTACACCAGATAAGCGTGATAACACCGCATCACCACTAGCATCCACAAACTGTCTTCCGCCAATCGCAACTAAGCCTTCTATCGTATTGGCGATAACATATTTAATCTTTTGATCTTCTAAAATCACATCACAGACAGACGCATCATAAAGTAACTCACCACCACAACTTGTATAAAGATTTTCCCACGCATCTGCCATCGCTTCAGCCGAGAACCATCTTTGTGCAGTTCCGTGTTGGTCACGTGTCTCGCCATACTTCTTCATCTCATTTTCCAAATCATAGAAATTTTGATGATGATTTGTAAACGAACGCATCATCGGTGTCACAAGTGCGTTTGTGGCACTACCACCAAGGCGAATCGCCTTATCAATGATTAAAGTTGAAAAGCCATTCTTAGCTGAAGTATAGCCTGCAGAACTACCAGCACTACCTCCACCGACAATGACAGTATCATAGGTCTTTAAAACCTTTATCTCTCTTGTGCCATATTGAATTTTTGTTTGCATAATTTTCCATCCTTGTATTTGTTTTTAGTTATGCCCCAAAAAGAACAGATTGTCAAATACTCTTTGAAGTGTATACAATGAAATTAATAGGAGTAAAAACAAATGAACGAAAAAAATAAACAAATTTTAGACGCAATCAAGGGACAATTAATTGTCTCTTGCCAAGCATTACCTAGTGAGCCATTACACAGTAGTTACATCATGTCCAGAATGGCTTATGCGGCATATTTAGGAGGTTCTAAAGGAATCCGCGCCAATAGCGTAGAAGATATTCTAGAGATTAAAAAGACTGTTGACTTACCAGTTATCGGTATCATCAAGATTGATTATGAGGATGCACCAGATGTCTACATTACACCAACGATGAAAGAAATCGATGCGTTAGTAGAAATCGGTGTTGAAGTCATTGCAATGGATGCCACAAAGCGTACACGTCCTGGTCAGTTAGACCTAGATACCTTCTTCAAGGCAGTCCGCGAAAAATATCCAGATCAGTTATTCATGGCAGATTGTTCCAACATTGAAGAAGGTATGCAT
>JABZLU010000199.1:0-2404 GCA_015256605.1 Solobacterium sp. | reverse complement strand
GATCCATTCTTTAGTGCATCTACATCTTCAATAGATGTCACAAGATGAATCTTATCAGAGATACCAACAGTTCCTTCTGATTCAGGGTGATTCTTCTTGCCAATGTAGATGATATCACCAACTGCACTATGTTCCTTTACGAGGTTATGGGTGCGTATTACATCAGGACAAGTCGCATCAACGCAAGTAAGTCCTTTGGCTTTTGCAGCTGCGATTACGTCATCACTAACACCATGAGCAGTAAAGATAACGATACCACTAGAGATTTCTTCTAACAGTTCCATGCGAGTCTTATTTTTATCCTCAACAAAGTTGATACCTAACTTGCGACAAGCATCAACTACAAATTGATTATGTACAATCATACCCAACATTGTGACAGGGGTATCTGGGTTTTCTTTGACTGTTTTCTTCGCAATTAGAATTGCACGAACAACACCTTGGCAATACCCTCTAGGGATGACTTTTATGATTTCCATATCAGAGTCCTTTCAAACCGTAAATAAAATCGGTTATACTAATTATAGGTGATAAGATGAAAAAATTTGAAGATTTTAATCTAAAAGATACAACAATGGCCTTTATTGAGAAGAACCATTTCAAACAACCAACACCAATTCAAGAACAGGTGATTCCATCTGCTTTACGTGGCAAAGATGTAATTGGTCTTTCTAGTACAGGTTCTGGTAAGACACATGCATACTTAATTCCAATTATGGAAAAGATTGATCCTACTAAGGATGAAGCACAGGTTGTTATTACGGCACCAACGCGTGAACTTGCGACACAGATTTATGAGATGGCGAAAGTCATGACTGAGATTGTGCCAGAAATACGTGTACGCTTATATGTTGGTGGACGTGAGAGAAGTAAGGATATTGAACAACTTGAAAAATCTCAACCACATATCGTTATTGGAACTCCAGGTAGAATTAAGGACTTATTTTTAAATGGTGGCGCATTGCGTATCGATAAAGCAAATATGCTTGTGGTCGATGAAGCTGATATGACTCTAGAATATGGATTCTTAGATGAGATTGATGCTTTTGCGGGAAGACTAGGCGAACACTTACAGATGCTAGCATTCTCTGCCACAATGCCAGATCAGCTAAAGCCATTTATCAATAAGTACATGCATCATCCAATTACATATCAAATTGGAGAGAAGGTACGTTTTAATCCAGATATTAAGCATGTGTTGGTACCTTGTTATCATCATAGCTATGCAGAGACGATTTTATCAATCTTACCTGGCTTTCAGCCTTATGTATGTTTAATCTTTGCTAATACACGTCAAGAAGCTTCTGCAATTGCGGAAGAACTTCGCAAGAACAAAGTATCTGTGAGTGAAATTCACGGTGATCTTACAAGCCGCAAGAGAAAGCAAGCCATGAAGAGTATCGCTAATGCAGAACATACATACGTTGTGGCTACTGACTTAGCTGCGCGTGGTATCGATATTGGAGAAGTAACACATGTTATCTCCTGTGGATTCCCAGAAGACTTAGAATACTATATTCATCGTGCAGGAAGAACAGGTAGAGCAGGTTCTACAGGTACATGTTATGCCTTGTATCAAGAAAGTGATGATCAAGCAATTCGTTCCTTACAAAAGCGTGGCATTAAGTTTGAACATGCTCGTCATCGTTCGACGGGATGGCAAACATTGCATCCATACGGACAAAGACGTCTTAAGACAGATGATGAACTAGAGAAGAAGATAGCCATGATTATGACGAAGAAGAATACAAAGGTTAAGCCAGGCTACAAGAAGAAACGTGCAGCCGCAATTGACCGTGTACATCGTCAGAAGAAGCGTGAAATGATTCGTAGTAAGATCCGTGAAGAGAAGAAGGCTATGTACAAAGAACGTGCAAGAAAAGATAGAGAAGGACTTTCATAAGTCCTTCTTTTTCATATTTTATACTAACTATTAAAAATATTTTTAAATAGAGTTGAATTTATTGGTTGATACATTTATAATCTATTTAAAGAAATACTTAAATAGATTATGAGGTGATGGAATGGCAATCAAAGATATCTTAACAGCTCTTGCGGATGATAATCGAAGGAATGTCTTGATGAAATTAAAAGAGGGAAAAATCAGTTCTGGAGATTTAGCTGAGCAATTAGGAATGTCTCCGCAAGCGTTATCGTACCATCTAGCAAAGCTCAAAAAAGCTGATTTGATTTACGAAACAAAGTATAAGAATTTTATCTACTATGAATTAAACTTATCTATTTTGGATGAAGCACTCATGTGGATTTCTGAATTGAAGGGAGAAAAAAATGAAGAATAAAAAATTATTTTATGTACTTATGTTTTTGCCTCTAATTGCTAGTCTGATTGCATTACAGTTTTTACCTGATGTAATACCAGCTCACTATAATATCGATAATGTAG
>JABZLU010000198.1:0-2423 GCA_015256605.1 Solobacterium sp. | reverse complement strand
TTGTATGGGTTAGTCATTTTAGATACAATATAGTAAACATATGCGAGCATAATTTAATGGTAGAATGCAACCTTCCCAAGGTTGATGTGCGGGTTCGATTCCCGTTGCTCGCTCTTAAAATGAAAATGTTGAAGAAGCGTATTGCTTTAACGTGTATTATAGATAACTTGCATCATTTTCCTTTATCTTTGGGAAAGTTTATAAAAGGACATATATTTTATGAAACTACGTGAGTTATTTGAGAAACGTGTAAGAGTGATTACTTGCAACGATTTGATCATTATCGGAAAAGTCATAGACTACTATCCTGCTATTGGCACTGAGTCTGGTGAAGATGAAATTGATATTTTCCCGGATGGGATTAATCATATTATTCGTTTGAAAGAAAGTGAGATTGTAGCAATTGAGGAGATATTCGTAGACTCAAACTCATAGTACTCATTGGAATTATGGCAGCGGAATGCTATCGCAAAACTGTGTTATGGTTGCGTTAATAAGGAATATACAGTAATATCTATGAGTCTTTTATAGAAAACTGATTATACTGGTCGGGAATACAAAAGCTCGATCAGTTTTTCTTTGATGAGACTAAGAAGCAGAGGAGATTTATGAACTTTTCAGATTTAGAACTTAAGGAGCCTATACTGAGTGCTGTTAGTAAGGCAAAGTATGAAACACCATCACCAATACAAGAGAAAGCAATTCCTGTTATGTTAGAAGGGAAGGACATCATTGCTTGTGCTCAAACTGGTACAGGTAAGACAGCCGCTTTTGCATTGCCGATTTTAAACAAGCTTGAATATAAGAAGAAACATCAGATTCGTGCGTTAATATTAACACCTACACGTGAGTTGGCTGTTCAAATCTTTGAGAATTTTAAAAAGTTTGGCAGATATTTGAAACTACGTGCTTGTTGTGTATATGGTGGTGCGCCATCTGGTCCGCAAAGAAAAGCGCTCCGCAGTGGTTGCGATATTTTAATTGCGACTCCAGGTCGTTTAAATGACTTTATGGTTCAGGGTGAGATTGTCTTAAGTGATATTGAAATATTTGTGCTTGATGAGGCGGATCGTATGTTGGATATGGGTTTTATCGGTGATGTACGTACAATCGCTAGCCGTATTCCTGAAGTTCGTCAAACTGTTATGTTCTCTGCAACAATGCCAAAAGAAATCAAAGAATTAGCTAATGAATTATTACATGACCCAGTGGATATTCGTGTAGCTCCACCAGCAAGTCCAGCCGAAACAATTACCCAGTATCTTGTATACTGTGAAAAGGCAGATAAGAAGCGTGTACTAAAAGATATGCTTGTAAGTCCAGAAGTTACTAAGTCCATTGTATTTACAAGAACTAAGATTGGTGCTGATCGTTTAACTAAGAAGTTAATAGAAGATGGTATCAAAGTTCTTACAATCCATGGTGATAAGACACAAGGTCAACGTCAGAATGCATTACAGCGATTTAGAACTAATCAAGTAGATGTATTGGTAGCGACAGATGTTGCGGCACGTGGTATTGATATTTCAGATATTTCACATGTATTCAACTATGATTTACCAGAGGAAGATGAGTCTTATATCCACCGTATTGGTAGAGCTGGAAGAGCGGGTAAAGAGGGTATTTCAGTCTCTTTGTGTTGTCATGAAGAATTAGGTTTACTTGCGTCAATTGAGAAGATGCTAAAGAAAGAGATTCCGTTAATAAAAACGGAATACTCTATCGAACTAAAGCGTAAGAAGGCAAGTGCTGGAAAATCCAATCGTCGTACACCATTTAAGAAAAAATTGGATTCTAGAAGCGGCAGCGATAGAAATAAGAAGCGTGATATTAACAAACGTAATGACAATCAGAAGCGTGATGTTGGTGCATCAAATAAACCGATGCATAAGTCTACAAAGCCAAGCAAGTCACATAAGCCTAGTGATAGAAAGCCGCGTCATCAATCAAAGAATTACAAGCCAAGAAAAAAGAATCGTGGTAGATAAAGAAAAATGCAGATATGGGTCTGCATTTTTTCTTTATCGATTTAAATGTGCAATATAATTTTCGGCTTGTTTGATGCCATCTACGGCACTAGAGACAATACCACCAGCATATCCAGCACCTTCGCCACATGGATATAATCCTTGAATGGTAGAACTGCATCCATTATCGTTACGAAGTATTTTGATTGGAGAAGAAGAGCGTGTTTCGAGTCCAACCATGATGCCATTTTCAATCCAACCATGTATCTTCTTATCGAATTGTTTCATGCCTTCTTCCATTGCTTGATTAACCTCATCTGAGAAGAATGTATGCATGTCCTTCATAATTGTGTTACGTGGATAAGAAGTTTGAATGACAAGTTTATCGGAAGGGATGCAATTCAAGTAGTCTTTGATATTCTGTGCAGGTGCTACAAAGCCTTCGTGGTAACCTAG